>NZ_JBKHUP010000020.1:0-84593 GCF_046565525.1 Coleofasciculus sp.
CTCAAGATTAACCCTGAGCGAAGTCGAAGGGTTGATTGCCTTCGTTCCTCCGGCAATCCGCTATCCCTCCCCACCCTGCTAACGCTGAGGGTGGGGACTCCCGCGATACGTTGATTCATAATTCATACTTTAGATCATGTCCAGCCAGATTGTTCGTAAAGCTGTAATTCCCGCCGCCGGATTTGGCACTCGTCTATTTCCAGCCACAAAGGTTGTGAAGAAAGAACTGTTTCCTATTATCGATCGCGATGGGCGAACTAAGCCAGTGATTTTGGCGATTGTGGAGGAAGCAAGGCGTGGCGGTATCGAAGAAATCGGGATTGTGGTGCAACCGAGCGATCGCGCCATTTTTGAGGCGTTCTTTAAAACTCCCCCTAAACAAGAACTCTGGGACAAACTCTCTGATGAAAATCAGGAGTATTGTCAGTATTTGCAAGAGTTGGGAGGGCGTATTACTATTTTGACCCAAGCGGAGCAAGAAGGCTACGGTCATGCGGTATTCTGTGCCAAAGATTGGGTGAATCCAGAGCCATTTTTACTGTTACTCGGCGATCATCTGTATGTCTCGGATACAGAGATTCCCTGTACTCGTCAGGTGCTAGAGATTTATGAAAAAATGGGTCAAAGTGTAATTGGTTTGACAGAAATGTCTGCCGAGATTATTCATAAAGCGGGTTGTGTGGCGGGAGTTTGGCAGGAGGTTAATTCAGTTTTAGCGGTGACACAAGTCTGTGAAAAACCCGATCTAGATTATGCGCGATCGCATCTGCGTGTGGAAGGGATGGCGGAGGATAAGTTTTTGGGGATTTTTGGCATGTATGTACTCAAGCCGAAAATCTTTGATATTCTCGCTGATAGTATTAACCAGAATCGGCGCTATAAGGGTGAATTTCAGTTAACCACTTGTTTGGATACCTTACGCCAAGACGAGGAATTGATTGGATATTGGGTCAAAGGGCGATATTTTGATACCGGAATGCCAGAATTTTATCGAGAAACCCTGATTAATTTTGGTCAGGATTATCGCTGTTCGTAGTTCGTAGTTTGTAGTAAGGGATGCGAGCCATTCATTCCTTATGAACCTAATTTTAAGGCACTTTAGTGCCTACTACAAACAGTGCGATCGCATAACCCAAGCAAGCACGAATATCCTCAATTTCTAAGTCTTGATAGTAGCATGTCGATACGGAGGGCGCATGTCGATGCGCCCCTACAGCGAATGCGTGCAGGTACAATAAACAAGAGAAAAGTTCCCCTTCTTTTACCCACCTTTCAAAGGGGGGCAAGGGGCGGGTTTAGTTAAGTTATCAGTGTGTAGCCATAAGTTATCTGTAAAACCCGCCCCTACAAATCCTCCATCATCCCATTCCTCCCCAAATCAACCGGGCTACCCAAAACGGCGCTAAACTCGCGATCGCGATCCAGTCACCCCAGTGTAAACGAAGCTGGTGCCATTGGACGCGATGCTGGTTAGGGCTGGTAAAGCCGCGCACCGTCATGGCTTTAGCAATTTGATCGGCTCGCATGAGTAGATTTTCTAATAACCGTTCCGTTACCATAATCCAAACTTGGGCGCTGCGGCGAACCCCTAACTTTTTCCAGTTAATCGCACGAGTCCGAATCGAACGGACTAAATTTTGGACTTCTTCCAAAACTAAGGGAATAAAACGCAAGGATAAGGTTAACGTCAGGGCAATTTCTGTAACCGGAATATTCAGACGCCGTAAGGGGAGCATGAGGCTTTCTAACCCGGCGGTAATTTCTTCTGGGGCGGTGGTGAGCAAGTAAAGATTGGTACTATAAATTAAGGTAAAAATTACCGTACTCACCCGAACCGCCAGATCTAATGAGCGACGGGTAATCGTCACCGGACCTGCTTCTAGGAGAATGTAGCTGTAGTCCGTCGGTTGGGGTAAATTGGTCAGGATAAGTGTTTCACTAAAAGAAGCCTCCCGAACCGATTCCCGCCCGATACCAAAGGGATTATACCAGGGTCTGGATTGAGACGATGCCTGCACGGAGGTTTCAGCAGACTCAGCCACGATAATGTCCGCCTCAGGAAGCCGAGGCTGATGATCAACCGCCAATCCATCGGGTGCGATCGCGGTGAGAATAAATACAAATACCGATAGCATCAGCAGCCAACCCATTTGCTGACGCCAAACCCGCAACGGAATAGCGGCTGAGAGGGTCAGCAAAATGAGCAGCACAACAACTGCCAAACGGCAATAGGGATTAGCTAATAAGGGTACTGCCAAAAAGCTCATTAACCAAATGAATTTTACCCGAGAATCCAGGTGATGTAGCCAAGTTACAGGTTGTTCCAGGTATAGCCCTAACGGGAGCGATCGCAGTAAGTCCATGGTTGGTCATTTGTCATTCGTCATTTGGACGGGTTTGAGGAATATTTATAGGACAAAAGACAATTAAACCCGAATTGCTCGATTAGCATTGCTGCTTTCAACCTCGCGGACTTTCTTCCCACGCCATAACAGACGCAAAGGTGTACCTATAAAACCCAGTTGTTGACGAAATTGACGCTCAATATAGCGGCGATAGTTGTCGTTAAACCGTTTCGGATCATTGACAAATAGGGCAATCGTTGGCGGTTTACTTTTGACCTGAGTACCGTAGTAAATTTTGCCTTGGCGCCCTTGGCGGTTGGTGGGAGGTGAATGCCAATTAATGGCTTCTTGGAGGACTTCATTAATCACAGACGTACTGACGCGGCGCTGGTGTTGTTCGGCGACACTATCCACTAAATCCAGAATTTTGTCTACTCGTTTTCCCGTCAAGGCGCTGACAAAAATCATTGGCGCCCATTCGATAAAGTAGAGGCGGTCTTGAATCAGTTTTTCCTGTTCGTAGATCGTATAGGTATCTTTTTCAACCGCATCCCATTTATTTACCAAAATCACCGCCGCCCGTCCGTCTTCAGCAATGCGTCCGGCTAGTTTTTGGTCTTGTTCGGTGACACCATCTAGGGCATCAACAACGAACAGAACCACATCGGAACGGCGAATGGCTTTGAAGGCTCGATTAATGCCAAAAAATTCCGGTCCATATTCGACATTTTTCTTCCGGCGAATCCCTGCCGTATCAATGAGACGATAGGTTTGGGGTGCACTCCCAGTTTCTGGATTACCGGGGCGTTCGACGACCATATCAATAGCATCGCGGGTAGTACCGGAAATGGCACTGACGATCGCGCGTTTTTCTCCGGTTAGGGCATTTAATAGGCTGGACTTACCCACATTCGGACGCCCGACAATAGCGACGTTGATTTCTGAGGTGTCGGGAAGCATTCCCACCGTGGGCAAATAGGTAATCAGTTGATCCAGGAGTTCCCCGGTGCCTCCACCGTGAATCGCGGAGACGGGAAAGGGTTCGCCTAAACCAAGTTCCCAAAACTCAGCGGCTTGGATCAGTCCTTGTTGGGGGGATTCACACTTGTTTACAGCCAGGACAACGGGGACAGGGTGATGGCGTAGCCAATCTGCGATCGCGTGATCGGCGGCGGTGGAACCCATTTGACCATCGACCACTAATATAGCGGCACTGGCTTCGCTCAGGGCTGCCATTGCCTGTTCTCGAATCAGGGGCAAAAATTCGGTATCATCATCAAAAACCAGGCCCCCCGTGTCTACAACCACGTAATCGCGGTCTTGCCAGAAGGCTGGACGATAGGTGCGATCGCGCGTGACTCCCGGTTGATCATGGACAATCGCATCCATCACCCCTGCCAACCGATTGACAAGGGTTGATTTGCCCACATTAGGGCGTCCGATTACAGCAACTACTGGCAAAACCATCGTCCTTATCCCCCTTACTTATAGGAAGCGTTATGCTTCAGTCTTCTTATTGTAGCGAGGTTAGGGGTAGTGACAGGGGAGATGTTCATTGGTCATCGTTGGTAAAAGACTCGCTATTCGACCTTCAAGAATGTCATCAAGCTTATGGACAACGTGATGAGTCTTATTCATCTTTTGCGTTTTGGTAAACTTGTGGACGGCGAGGAAATTAGCTACTAATAGCTGACTTTTCACCGGAAGTCTCGAAACCGGCACAAGGATTATTAAACCGATGTTCTAGGGGCTAAAGTTCTGGGAGCTTGGGCAATTTCCCGATAATGCCGATATAATTTTCTAGTTTAGGAAGGCTGCATTTTTAAATGAACTTAGATTGGATTACCCCAGCAAAGCGTCTGAGCGCACTGCCCCCCTATGTGTTTGCTCGTTTGGATGAACTCAAAGCCCGTGCCCGTGAGCAAGGGTTGGATTTAATTGATTTAGGGATGGGGAATCCTGACGGTTCAGCACCTGCACCAGTTATTGAAGCAGCCATCAAAGCCCTAAATTATCCGAGTAACCACGGCTATCCCCCCTTTGAAGGCACAGCGAATTTTCGCCGAGCCATTACCAGTTGGTATCACCGCCGCTATCAGGTTACTCTCGATCCCGATAGTGAAGCCCTACCCCTGTTGGGTTCTAAGGAAGGATTGACTCACCTTGCCCTAGCTTATGTCAATCCAGGGGATTTGGTCTTAGTGCCGAGTCCAGCTTATCCGGCTCATTTCCGAGGTCCCCTGATTGCTGGGGCAGAAATTCACAGTATGATTCTCAAGGCGGAAAATGATTGGCTAATTGATTTAGCCGCTATTCCTGACGAGATTGCCGAACGGGCAAAGATTCTCTATTTTAACTATCCGAGTAATCCGACAACGGCGACGGCTCCCCGTGAGTTTTTTGAGGAGATTGTTGCCTTTGCCCGTCGTTACTCGATTCTGTTGGTGCATGATCTATGTTACGCGGAACTGGCATTTGATGGCTATCAACCGACGAGTTTATTAGAAATTCCTGGCGCGAAGGAAATTGGCGTGGAATTTCATACGTTATCAAAAACTTATAATATGGCAGGTTGGCGGGTGGGATTTGTTGTCGGAAATCGCCATATTATTCAAGGATTACGGACGTTAAAGACGAATTTAGATTACGGAATTTTTGCCGTATTACAAACAGCCGCAGAAACGGCATTGGATTTACCAGATAGTTATGTGCATCAGGTACAAGAACGGTACTGTCGCCGCCGAGATTTTTTGATTCAAGGGTTAGCTGAATTGGGGTGGAAGATTCCCAAATCAAAGGCGACGATGTATTTATGGGTTCCTTGTCCATCGGGTCACAATTCAACGGATTTTGCATTGGATGTCTTGCAGCAAACGGGTGTGGTGGTAACGCCGGGAAATGCCTTTGGTGTCGGCGGTGAAGGGTATGTGCGGGTAAGTTTGATTGCTGAGTGCGATCGCTTGGCTGAGGTATTGCGACGTCTCAAGCAAGCCGGGATTCGCTATCAAGCCGAACCTGTAGCATCTGGAGGGGGGTAGAGAAGATGAGGGAGATGGGGTATTCGTAGGGGCTCTCGCATTCGCGCCCAAATCTATCGGTTTTCTATTCACATCTCAACGCGAATGCTTCGCCCAATCCCCATCGAGAAGATGGGGAAGCCATGTAGAGTGATGACAGTCGTAGGGGCGGGTTTGACAGCTATCGTTTCCGTTGCACCCATAAGTAACTAAACCCGCCCCGACTAAATGACGAATGACAACGAGTGTCAAGTTTTATTACAAAAATGAACGGTTGTAGGGGTCAAGTGAACCGACTTATGAGACAATTCACGAATATCACCCACTAGCACAACAATCATCGTACTCAAGTATGATAGTTGTGACTTCGCTGGTCAGTGCCGCATTTGTTTTGTGCCATGTCTACACAATCAATGGCGTATTCAACTGACAAGTTGGTGTTTTTTGCGGGTTTAAGGTGCGATACGTTCTGAAGGAACAGGCTTCGCCAACGCGCTCGGAATGCATTATTCAAGAGGCGAGCAAGCCACCGTAGGGGCTTGGTGACCAAGCCCTCAATCAACTCACGGTTATTGCCGTTTGAGTAACTCATTGCTGACAAGGAATTTCTTGTTCCTATGTCCAAAATTGTGATGGGTTTTTAGGGGTTTTCTATATAAGTTAGACAACTCAGATGAAGTTGCCATTAATGATTCCATAGTTTTAAAGAAATTGAAGAATGTTTATCTAAATCATTTGTACAAATAAGAGAGGGTAGGTTTTGATGCTGAATAGGCGTGAAAAAGCCTGTAAATCAAGCTTTTCAGCTTATAAATTTGGGTTTTGTGGGTTAGATGGATCTGTACAACTCAAATGGAATTTATAGATATATAAATCTTCAATCGGTTGTAGTAATTTAAGAACGCGATCAAGACTAGGCTTGGGTTTCAAGTCGCTAAGCTATCACTATCTGTCGATATATAATTTTTTTTAATAACTCAAAAGGTTGTCAAGGATATTTAGAGATGCTATAAAAAGTATATGAAATTCAATCCTGTCAAAAAAAAGATAAATGATAACTAAAAAACAATACCAGAAGTACTGGTTAAAATAGCCAAATAATAGCTAGTTAAAGACCTTTAAGCGCCAATGGCGTTGACAGTTTATATTCAATCTATCCGAGTCGTTTAGGGGGTGTGGGGCGACCGAACTAACTAAATAGGTTGATAAAAATAAACCCACCTATATTAGTTGTGTAAATAGCCCTCAAATACAAATGACTTAGGTTGCTTCTCAAGGGTAGCGAGTATGACAAATGACGATCCCCACCGTTCACTTTAATTGTCCCCACCGACTTAACTGATTTATGTCTGCTGTTTTGGCGATACCCGCATTGCCGGAGTTGATGGCGATGACCCAGGGTGACAAGGATATTTGCATTGCCGTGTTGGATGGACCGGTTGACCAAACCCATCCCTGCTTTGCCGACAAAGCCCTGACGCGCTTGCCGTCTCTGGTGAATGAGGAGGCTCATCCCGATGGCAATATGTCGGTTCACGGTACTCATGTTTCCAGCATTATCTTGGGTCAACCGGGGAGTCCGGTGACCGGGATTGCACCGCAATGCAAAGGGGTGATTGTCCCCATCTTTTCCGATAGTCGCCGCCGTGTATCGCAGTTAGACTTGGCGCGGGGCATTGAGCGGGCAGTGAACGCCGGAGCGCACGTCATCAACATTAGTGGGGGTCAACTCACGGATTTTGGGGAAGCCGATGGCTGGCTGGAGAATGCGGTGCGCTTATGTGAGCAGCAAAATGTCTTGCTGGTGGCGGCGGCGGGTAACAATGGTTGCGAATGTCTCCATGTCCCCGCTGCCCTGCCCGCTGCCCTGGCTGTTGGCGCCATGGATGCCAACGGCAAGCCCTTGGACTTTAGTAACTGGGGTGACACCTATAAAACCCAAGGCATCCTTGCCCTCGGCAAAGATGTCTTGGGGGCAAAACCCGGTGGGGGAACTCAGACGCTGAGTGGTACGAGCTTTGCCACGCCGATTGTGTCGGGGGTGGCGGCACTGCTGCTAAGTCTGCAACGGGAACGGGGGGAAACCCCTGACCCCCAAAGAGTGCGTCAAGTGTTGTTGCAGAGTGCATTGCCCTGCGACTTTGACCTGCCCCCTGATGCCGAGCGGTGTCTGGCGGGCAAACTCAACATATCTGGAGCTGTAACGTTACTAACAGGAGGAACTATGCCAGAGGAACTTGCATCAGCCGTTGATGCAGCCACCGTTGATGCAGCAGGCGTGGAAGGCGCAGGTTGCGGTTGTGGGGGGGGATTGACGAGTGGGACGGAAGCCCCAAGCGCTGAGCCAGCCCCGTCTTCACCCCCAGGGGCAATGCCCACAAATACTCCCAACCTGCAAAACCTGATGAATTCTGTACCCCAACCCCCTGCTATGCCCACTATGCCAAATCTTACTGCTCATTCCGTTACTGCCAGCGAAGCCCCCAGCGAGATCCCCTCTCTCGGTGAAGTCGTCTATGTTTTGGGAACTCTAGGCTATGACTTCGGCACAGAAGCCCGTCGGGACTCATTTAAGCAACTGATGCCACCCTTTGACTTTCAGGGGACGATGGTGCCGGCAAACCCCTACGATGCCCGCCAGATGGTGGACTATCTGGGAGATAATATGTCGGAAGCGCGATCGCTGATTTGGACGCTTAATATTGAACTGACTCCAGTTTATGCGATCGCGCCCACGGGTCCGTTTGCTGCCGATGCCTACCGCGCCCTCCAGGAACTTTTGGCGGGTCAAATCCAAGCTGAAAATGATGCTGAATACGTGGAGCGGGTCAGCATTCCGGGTATTTTAACCAAGCGCACGGTTAAGCTCTTTTCCGGTCAAGTTATCCCGGTGATTGAACCTCTGGGAACCCGAGGCATTTACGGCTGGAAGGTGAACAACTTGGTGAGTGCGGCGATGGAAGCCGTACAAACTGAACCTGGGACTGCCGACGAAGATCGCATCCGTCAGACGTTGGATGGCTTCCTCAACCGCATCTACTACGATCTCCGCAACTTGGGTACCACCTCCCAAGACCGCGCCCTCAACTTCGCTGTTACCAACGCCTTCCAAGCGGCGCAAACCTTCAGCCAAGCCGTTGCTGTGGGGATGGAACTCGATAGTGTCACCGTAGAGAAAAGTCCCTTCTGTCGTCTGGATAGTGACTGTTGGGATGTGAAGCTGAAATTCTTCGACCCGGAAAATAATCGTCGAGCCAAGAAGATTTTCCGATTTACGATTGATGTAAGTGACCTGGTTCCGGTTACCTTGGGCGAAGTCCGTTCCTGGTCTTCCCCTTACTAAGGGACAGCCAAATTTGGGTGAGGGTTGGGCTTATTGTTGTAGGGGTACGGCAGTACTCATTGTTGTCAACTTAAGCTAAAAAAGAAAGCAATAGCTTGATATCACCCCACCCTAACCCTCCCCTTTTAAAGGGGAGGGAACCGGAAGGGAAAAAGAACGGCTTTGATTTCCCCCCTTAATAAGGGGGGACTAAGGGGGGTTAAAAGGAGATTTGACGAGATTCAACGTCTCACAAGGAACGCTTTTAACCTTACGTTGACACCAATAGGCAGTGCCGTGTCCCGACGATAAATGCCGAACCCTACACCGCTGTTCACTCTATACGTTAAATGTGGAGGATTTTCAACCATGCGACTACCTGTATTGTCTCCCCCGGTCAAACGACCCCATTTCGTCCAGCCAGCACTATGCGTGGATGTGGAAAATGGTCGGCTCGAAGATTTAGTGCATATTCGCATGGATTTGCTCCATGGCGCTAACTATAACGATCCTGCCGCCTATGCCAACCGCAGTTTTAACCAAGTGATGCACTCAAGTGCCAGCTCAGGCTGGGGTGGCTTTGGCGGAATGGGAAGCTTCTTTTAATCGGTTAATGGTTTGAAAGTTTAGCACGTCCAAAAGCAAGCACCGTGGCGGCTGAAACCTAGGGATAGTTCTGACTTTTCACCCAATCTGGCGCAATGTGAGTGTTCCATTGCGTAGGGGCGGGTTTCACGACTATCTTTTCGGTGACACCCGGATGTAACTAAACCCGCCCCGACTCAGGTTTGACGACTTCCCGTGAAAAGTCAGAATCATCTGTGGTAGCCAGACCCCTATCTATAAGGAGATTAACATGAGCAAGAAATCGACCAGTCAACCATCTGAAGATCAGGCGCCAGAAGCCCCTCCAGCCAACGAGAAGCCTACGCCTGAACCCCCAAAGTCCTACGTGCCAACGTCGATGACCGGACTGCAAGACTACTCCTATTGGTGGGACTACGCTAGGGAGGAGGCAAAAAAATCCGGGAGCAAATCCAAGTCTTTCCGCCGGGGGCGTATCTGGGCTTAACCGAATGGCACGCTTAGATGAGGCTGGTGGGCAATGCCCACCCTACGGGATATCAAAGGTTTTGGCTGAGTCGGGGCGGGTTTAGTTACTTAGGGTTGCAACCGAAAAGATAGTGGTGAAACCCGCCCCTACACAATTCACACTCACCTTGTGCCACATACGGTGAAAAGTCAGCCCCACCTTCCTTACCTTTTCCACCTTCTGCCTTCTTGCACTCACACTTCATTACTGACTGTTCGCGCTATGGAATCCACTACACTGCCCCAAATTAAGCCCCACTTCCATGTGGAGATCATCGAGCCGAAGCAGGTGTATCTCCTGGGTGAACAGGGCAATCACGCCCTCACCGGACAACTCTATTGCCAGATTCTGCCCCTGTTAAATGGGCAATACACTATCGAGCAGATTGTCCAAAAGCTGGATGGGGAAGTCCCCCCAGACTACATCGACTATGTGCTAAATCGCTTGGCAGAGAAGGGGTATCTCACCGAAGCGGCGCCGGAGCTATCTTCAGAGGTGGCGGCATTTTGGAGTGAGTTAGGGATTGCCCCGCCTGTGGCGGAACAGGGGCTACGGCAGTCGGTGACGCTGACAACGGTGGGTCAGGCTATTAGTGAGGTGACGGTGGCGGCGCTGAAAGCCGCGCTGGGGGACGTGGGCATTTCCGTGGCAACTGCCACAGACGCGGGTTCGCCAACGGCACTGAATGTTGTCTTAACCGATGACTATTTGCAACCGGAACTGGCGACGATTAACCAGCAGGCTTTAGAGCGTCAGCAACCCTGGCTGCTCGTGAAGCCGGTGGGTAGTGTCCTGTGGCTGGGTCCTGTGTTTGTGCCGGGGAAGACGGGGTGTTGGCACTGTCTTGCCCATCCTCTCCGGGGCAACCGGGAAGTGGAGTCCTCGGTGTTGCGGCAAAAACAGGCACAACAGCAGCGTAATGGTGAGAATGGGCAGGGGATGCTGGGTTGCTTTCCCACAGCACGGGCGACGCTGCCCTCGACTCGGCAAACGGGGTTACAGTTGGCGGCGACGGAGATTGCCAAGTGGGTGGTTAAGCACTATATCAATACCACGACATCGGAAACGGCAGGCTTCCCCACCCTAGAGGGTACGATTATCACGTTCAACCAGACAATTCTGGAGTTGAAACGCCATATCCTGATTAAGCGTCCCCAATGTCCCACCTGTGGAGACCCCAAAATCTTGCAACGGCGGGGGTTTGAGCCGCTCAAACTAGAGTCGCGCCCCAAGCAGTTCACCAGCGATGGCGGTCATCGCGCCACTACCCCAGAACAGACGGTGCAGAGATACCAGCATTTAATTAGTCCCGTGACGGGGGTGGTGACGGAACTGGTGCGGATTTCTGACCCCGCGAATCCCTTGGTTCATACTTACAAGGCAGGGCATAGCTTCGGCAGTGCCACCTCCCTACGGGGACTACGGAATACATTGAAACACAAGAGTTCCGGTAAGGGTAAAACTGATAGCCAATCCCGGGCGAGTGGGTTGTGTGAGGCAGTGGAACGGTATTCGGGGATCTTTCAGGGAGATGAACCCCGGAAACGGGCTACCCTGGCTGAGTTGAGAGACTTGGCGATTCATCCTGAGCGGTGTTTGTGCTTTAGTGAGGCGCAATATGCCAATCGGGACGAGTTAAATGCCCAGGGTTCAGCCGCCGCCTATCGCTGGATTCCTAATCGGTTTGATGCAAGTCAAGCGATTGACTGGACACCAGTTTGGTCGTTGACACAGCAGCAGCACAAATATCTCCCCACTGCCTTTTGCTACTACCTCTACCCCATGCCAGACGCCGAGCGCTTCTGTAAGGCGGATTCCAATGGGAATGCTACAGGCAATACCTTGGAAGAGGCAATTTTGCAAGGGTTTCTGGAATTGGTGGAGCGCGACAGTGTAGCGCTGTGGTGGTACAACCAATTGATCCGCCCTGGGGTAGATTTGAGCAGCTTTGATGAGCCGTATTTTATCCAGTTGCAGCAGTTCTACCGAAAACAGAACCGGGAAATCTGGGTGCTGGATTTGACGGCGGACACGGGGATTCCGGCATTTGCGGGTTTGTCCTATCGCACGGTGGGAACAGAGCGAATCGCGATTGGCTTTGGCGCTCACCTTGACCCGAAAATTGCCATTCTTCGCGCCCTGACTGAGGTGAATCAAATTGGGCTGGAACTGGACAAAATTCCTGACGATAAGCTTCAGGGTGAGTCGAAAGACTGGCTGCTACAAGTGACTCGAGCTAGTCATCCCTGTTTAGTTCCAGATGCATCCCAGCCGCTGAAGACTGCCCAGGATTACCCCAAACGCTGGAGTGATGACATCTATACCGATGTGATGACTTGTGTAGAGATTGCCCAAGGGGTAGGGCTAGAAACCCTGGTGCTAGACCAGACACGACCGGATATCGGGTTGAATGTGGTCAAGGTGATTATACCGGGAATGCGAGGCTTATGGTTGCGGTTGGGTTCAGGGCGACTCTATGACGTGCCAGTGAAGCTGGGGTGGCGAACGGTGCCCCTGGCTGAAGCAGAGATGAACCCGATGACGATACCGTTTTAGTTCGTAGTGAGCGCTTTAGCGCCTCCCATCTTGCCACATCACGCCGAATTTGGGTGGCTGAAAATTGGCATCCACCAAATATTTAAGAATTTGATTGGCAACTGATCATTCCCTTCAAACCAGGTGCCAACTAACAAGCTTCGCCGAAAGGTGGAAGGGGACTAACCCACCCTAACGGGTTAATAAAGTAAACAACAACATGAGGATTACTCAATGGATAAGAAAAACATTCTGCCCCAACAAGGCAAGCCCGTGTTCCGTACCACCACGGGTAAACTCCCCAGCTACTTGGCTGAACTCTCCGAGGAAGCTCTCGGTGATGCTGGTGTAGGTGCGTCTGCAAGTATATGTGCGTGCGCCTACGATGGTGCGGAAGCGTCTGCAACTGCATGTGCGTGCGCCTACGATGGTGCGGAAGCGTCTGCAACTGCATGTGCGTGCGCCTACGAATAAGGATATACGGTTTAGATCACTTGAGTGGCACGAGAGTTAACCTCCAGTTGCCATCGCCGTGATTTCCTAGACTGTGCGTTGTTGACGAGGTTAAAGATGTTGAATTGCGCTCAAAACTTTACTTGATCCTGAGTTTTGTTAGCTTTCTTCATCTACCTCGTCTTCTTTTAAGTCTTTGGGCTGATCGCAAGGCAATCCTTACTCTTTTTTAGAGTTAGGCACTCTATTGAGATTAGCAACAAAAATGATAGTGAGGCAATCCATCGCGTTTTCAGTTGAGTTGGTAACCCCACCCCTGCCCTCCCCGGGCTAAGGGGAGAAATTGACAAGGGTAAAGTTTCTACGTTTCATTGGGAAATACTATATCTGACTAAGACTATGACCCTAATTTCTCGGCTACAACAGAATCAGCTCAAAAACCGCCGTCTTCAGTTTGTCCGAACTCATCAAGAGGCTTTTGATGTTGAGCCAACCTTCCCTCTTCCTCTTTTTGAACAGGCTATTCTGGAGATCGAAGGGTCTTGTTGTGTGGAATCCTCTTGCCAAGTTGAAGGGGGGCGACTGCTAGCCGGACGTTATGAGGTTTGTAACGATCAGGGAACGACGTGGCCCGAATCCCTAACTCATGCGTTTAAGCTATTAGATAAGGTTGATAACCGGTTAGGCGTTCGTATTAATCGAAACGCGTTTGAGCAGTTTGCCGCAGCACATAGTGGCTCTGGCAAAATTATGAATAATACGATTGGCATTCACTTGGGTTCAAAGCTTGAAGATTCCAGTGTGATGCTGTATATCCATATCGAAAACGACGAAGATCCTGAAGAATTAGCCAGAACCGCGATCGCTCTTGATGGTGGTTACTACTCAGATGAATTAACACAGGTACTGATTAGAGATACGATGGTAATTGGCTTTGAACTTTTCTTTGATGGTCGTAGTCGAGTCGATATAGGTCCAGTTGCTCCAGCACAGCCAGGAGCATTAGGAACCCGAGGAAAGTATCTTACTCCCTACATACAAAAATACTTTTCACAGAAAGTAAATTATATTTTCAGGGGATCTTATCTGCTGATGCCATGCTTCTCTAAAGCCTATGCCAAGCCACTCTTATTTTTTTATTTCACAAAAATAAAAGACATACCAAAATACTTTCTATTTAACAGCATAGGTGATCGAATCTATGATTTTTGTCAAAGTCAAAGTTGCATCATAGATGCGGCTGTTGCTGTGACAGAGCAAGAGTTAGAGAAGAGTCGATTAGAAAATTTTTGTTTCTACTACGATCAACGTGACGAGTGTCAACCGCATCCGGATTATGACTTTTCTTGAACATGACTCTGACAAGGCGATCAAAACAGGATCATGTCACCTTTGTAGTGGCGTGGCACACCGAATTTGGTGGATTAGCCTTACATCCAGGAATTGTAGGGGCGCACGGCGTGCGCCCAGAAAATCGTCAAATCTATTCCACAATTTTAGCTGTGTCACGCCAGTAGGTTGGGTTGAGGAACGAAACCCAACAGGCATACGATGGTGTTGGGTTTCGCTTGCGCTCTACCCAACCTACGAGAATATTTTGTGCAAAACTGACATGCTCCCATCAAAACTGAAAACGACTATAGCAATTCTCAGTTTGACTAGGTTCGGTAAGGGCGCAAGCCTTGCGCCCCTACATTTTGGTTTACCTCACATATACCTCTATCGTATGATGTCCGGCTGTCTCACCCATAATAAAAATGTACGGGCTCCATAACCCAGTCCCCTACTCCCCCTCTTGCCACAACGCGATGATTTAAAACTATTCTTTTCCTACTCTTCCTCTAATGCTTGCTGCTGCGTTGAAAATCGTTGAATCCGTCTTTGAATATCGCCTAAAATACTTTCTACCTCGTTTAAATCACTTGCCAATAAATAGTCTGATAAAATGTTAATAACTAAATCTAAATCAACTGAATAGTTTAACAGCAATAAAAGGATATCATTTTCATAAATGCTGGCGCGACTAAATTGTCCTTGACGATAGAGAGATGGTAATGCATAACACTTTAAAACTAGGAGTCCTATCACTGTGACACAGCGAACTTGTCGGTTGCCGAAGCTCTGTTCTGTTACAAAGTCTTGCGATAGTTGTCGGAAGAGTTGGTTTTTGGTTAATAACAGGTCAACTTGTAATCCCTCAAATGTTCCCCGAATGAAATCTTTATTTTCATTTTGGATACCAATCTCTGGTAAACTATCAAGATCAGCCCGATCTAGGATTAGATCAATATCTTGGGTATTGCGACCTTCCACATAGCTGAGTAAAGCTACCCCACCAACCAATACATAAGGAATCTCTCGTTCATTCAGCCTATCAAATAATTGTTCAACCGTCTGAAAAAAATCATAACCGTCTGACATTAAACTGCTCCAATTCTTAACATCAAATAAAATTCCATTTCTGATAATTTCACCGATCGCGGCTGCCATAATATTTCTCCTTTAAGTTATAAAATATATGTCAGATCGTCTCTCCCTTACCCTTTTTGATCCCCCCCAGCCCCCCTTTAAAAGGCTACGGTACACTGAACAAATCCTGAGATCCCCCCTAGCCCCCCTTAATAAGGGGGGAACCGGAGTCAAAGTTCCTCTTCATCAGGGGGGAACTGGAGTCAAAGTTCCTCTTCATCAGGGGGATTTAGGGGGATCTAGGGTGTCGAAACGACATAACCGATACTTGTGTGTAAACCGTAGCTTATTAAGGGGGGAGTCAGATGAATAAATTTTTGACTCCAGATGAGGGTAAACAGAAATTTCTAGCTCCCCTTGTTAAGAGGCGTTGGGAGGATCGAAACTTGATCCTCTATTACCTACGGTCATTTGCCATTGACTCACTTACCCAATCATCGTTTCCCATTATCCATCATCCATGAGCAATCACCCTTTCGCTGTTTCCCTCAACCCCGATATCCAAGTCACAAGCACTGGAGATCACTACACCGTGCATTCAGCCGAATCTGATCCGACGGCTTGGCTTACCCTTGCCACAACGCCCGGAATCAGTATGGCTCTAGATCATCTCAAAGCGGGCAACACTACCACCGAATTTCTCATGCAAGGGTTAGCCAAACTCGATGGTGGGGCAGCTAGGGAACAGTTCGCCCTGATGCTAAAACAATTGGATGAACGAGGCTGGTTGAGTTATGCCGTATTGCCCCTAGCCGTGGCGATTCCGATGGTGGATTCCGCCGAGTTGAATCTAACTGAACCCTACTGGACAAAAACCCATGTCACCCTCTCTCGCTTTGCTTACCAACATCCCTACGACGGCACAATGGTACTGGAGTCGCCCCTGTCAAAGTTTCGGGTCAAGCTGCTTGACTGGCGAGCGAGCGCGATCCTGGCTCAACTCGCTCAGCCCCAATCCCTAACCACACTCACACCCCCACCCTTACTCGGACCAGAAACCGCCTATCAGTTCCTCAACTTGTTATGGGCGGCGGGGTTTCTGACGGCTGATCCCGAACCCCCCTCGCTTCAGCTTTGGGACTTTCATAACCTGCTGTTCCACAGCCGCAGTCGCAGAGGTCGCCATGACTATCGGGAAATGGATGAAAAGCGGTGCGTTGACCAGTGGTCAGATTTTCCAGTGGTGAAGCCGCCCATGAGCGCTCAGATTGTGCCGCTGCCGCATCCGAATCTGGGAGCATTGATATGTAACGATGGCACGCTCACAGAAGCGATCGAAACCCGAAAATCGGTTCGAGACTATGACGATAACCATCCGATCGCGATCGAGCAACTGGGCGAACTCCTTTATCGCACCGCCCGTGTCAAGGAACTACTTAGCACAGAGGAGTGGTTCGGTAAAAATTGGCGAGAAATACTCGGTTTTGAAGCAGATATTGACTATGGCGAGTTGAGCCGTCGCCCCTATCCTGGTGGCGGGGCAATGTACGAATTAGAAATTTATCCAGTGATACTGCATTGTCAAGGTTTGAACCAAGGGGTGTATCACTACGACCCGCTGAATCACCAGCTAGAGCAGATTGTCGAATCGAAGGATGATATTTTAGATCTGTTAGGTTATAGTTCTGTCCGGATTTTGGTGAGTCCACGTCCACAAGTGCTATTAGTGATTACAGCACGGTTCGGTAGGCTATTTCGTCGCTATCGCTCTGTCGGTTATGAGGTGCTGCTTAAGCACGTTGGGGTGCTACAGCAAAACTTTTACTTGGTGGCAACTAATATGGGTCTGGCTCCCTGTGCGGTGGGGGTTGGGGATAGCGATGCGTTTGGTCGGGCGACGGGTCTAAACTATGTGGAAGAGTCGGCTGTCGGAGAGTTTGCGCTGGGGTCGCTGCCTAAAAGTAGTATCAAAGCCAGTGGGCTGGAGTCGAGTGAGGTGGATGACTCACAAAAGTCGGCTGAAGCAACTGTATCAACCCGTGAGACTGAAGTTAATGGGATTGAGTCCGAATCCGAGTCCGCTACAGCACAAATGTGGGCAACTGAGGTTGAGCCAGCCGGGTTAGTAGCAGAAATTCAGCCGACTGAAGCTGGGGAAATGTCGGAAAATACCTCAGCGCCAGTTGAGGAAACAGGGGCTGAATCTGCTGAGTTAGACGCTTCAGAGAGTCCAACTGATACTCTAGACGCATCAAGTCATGCAGCGGATTCTGCTGAATCTGGGTTAACCCCATCTCTATCTGAACCTACAGGATCAGAGGCTGGGGATAGCCAGGTGGAATCCGATAGTGTGGAAGGTGAAATAGAGTCGGCGGCGGTTTCAGCTAGTGAAATCGAGAGTTCTGCGACTAAAATATCAGTGGCACTCCATCCCCATGACCTGGATGATCGCATTCCCGGACTAGCTGAACTCCACAATCAAACCTTGGGTGACCCCCGGATCACGATTGTAATTCTAGACGGCGACCCAGATTACACATTATCCTGTTTTGCCGGCGCTCAAGTCTCTAAAGTTGTTCCCTACTGGCATGAACCCGCAGAACCCCCCAGCCCAGAAGATTACGCCACATTCCAAGCCATCCGGGACAAAGGACTCAAGGGTCAAGAGAAAGAAGAGGCGCTTAATGCTGCCCTCTCAGAAGATGTCAAAGCGCGTGTTGAACTCAACGACCATGCCTGTCACGTCACCAGTAACATCGTAGGTCAAGAACATAGCCCTGTTTTTGGCATTGCTCCTAACTGCCGGGTGATTAATATGCCCCACGATGCCGTAACTTCTGCGGACTATGCGGATCTGCTCTCTCCCCTTAACTTAGCCCGTGCCTTCGACTTAGCCTTAGAATTAGGTGCAAATATTATCCACTGTGCTTTTTGTCGCCCTACCCAAACCAGTGAAGGGGAAGAAATCCTCGTCCAAGCGATTAAAAAATGCCAAGATAACAACGTCTTAATCGTCGCGCCCACGGGGAACAATTCAAATGAATGCTGGTGTCTGCCTGCGGTGATATCGGGTCCTCTAGCCGTAGGCGCCGCCAACATTGATGGTACACCAGCTCACTTTAGCAACTGGGGCGGCAACAACACCGACGAAGGCATCCTCGCTCCGGGTGTAGATGTCTTGGGGGCGCAACCCTGCACCGAAAAACCCGTGCGCGTAACAGGAAGCAGCATGGCAGCTCCGGTGATCACGGGTATTTCTGCGCTGCTGATGAGTTTGCAACTGCAAGAGGGTAAACCCATTGATGCCGAAGCCGTCCGAATAGCACTGCTCAATACCGCGATTCCCTGCGACGCAGAAAAACCAGAACGCTGTCTGCGCGGCTTTGTCAATATCCCTGGCGCGATGAACGTGCTATTTGGGCAACCCTCCCTCACCATTTCCTTTGCCGGCGATCAAGTAACCCGCACCGAACGGGCTGGCTATGCCATGCCAACCCCCGCCAGCATTACTGCCACCAGCCCCGCCGTACAACCCGCTACACCCACAGAAGCCTCAGTTATCGCGGCGGCTGACTCCGATGCTGCACTAGCCAACCCCGCCACCGTTGAAGCCAGCACCGCCCATTCCGGTAACGTTTACGCCCTTGGCACCCTCGGCTACGACTTTGGCGATGAAGCCCGCCGCGATACATTCAAGCAACTGATGGCACCTGCCGAAATTGACGGCATCATGGTACCGCCAGACCCCTACGATCCGCGCCAGATGCTGGAACACCTGGATCGCTACCCCGACGAACGGCGCTCCCTAATTTGGACACTCAACCTGGATCAAAACACCCTCTATGTCTTAGAACCCAAAGGACCCTTTGCCGAGGATATTTATGAAATGTTCCTGCAAATGTTGGCAGGGCAATTAGAGCCAGAAACCAGCGATGACTTTGTGGAACGGATCAGTCTGCCGGCTCACCGCACCACCCGCACCGTGGAACTCTTTTCCGGGGAAGTTGTGCCTGTTGTAACCGTAAATAACGTGCGTGGGATGTATGGTTGGACGGTTAACGCCCTAGTAAACGCTGCCCTAGCCGCCATTAGTAACCGATTTGACCCCGAACAAGAACCCCTAATCCGGGAAGCCTTAAGCGCCTTCCTGAATCGCGTCTACCACGACTTGCGTAACCTGGGACAAACCTCACGCGATCGCGCCCTGAATTTCGCCGCCACCAACATCTTCCAATCCGCCTCCGTCTTTGCCGAAGCGATCGCCTCTGAGCGTCAACTGGACACCATTGAGGTGAAGAAAAGCCCCTACTGTCGGATTAACAGCGATTGCTGGGATGTATTACTGATCTTCTTTGACCCCGAAAACGGTCGGCGATCGCGTCGGGTGTTCCGGTTTACCCTAGATGTGGCGCTGAATATGCCCGTCACCATTGGTCGGATCAAGCGCTGGTCAATCCCTGGCAAGTCTGTCAGTTGATGAGGGGATCGTCATTTGTCATTTGTCATTTGTCATTTGTCATAGGTGTCAACTTAAGCGCCAAAAGCAGGGGGAGCAGGGGGAGCTGGGGGAGCTGGGGAAGCTGAGGAAGCCCTATATGAAAAGAAAACTTGTATTGGGGCTCGCATCCCCTACTACGAACATGGGAATAGAATTTAACCATTTATATGTTACTCTCGACACAGACACCCTAGAATCAATCGCCCAATCCGACTTCATTAACCAATCATTCTGCACAATATCCAGAGATACCGTAGAAACAGATACAGAAAGTTGGTCAGGAATTTATCTTAGGGGAAACTATGCCTATCTTGAACTTTTTCCTCCAGGGGGAGCTGAAGGATTGAAGGAAGGGTTTTCGGGTATTGGGTTCAATACTCAACAAGCAGGACAAATTGATAGTGTAGCAGAAAAACTAAGAGCCTTAGGCGCCGAAGAAACGTTTTCTGATTTGCAAGTTCGTCAAACTGAAAATGGAAAAGTACCCTGGTTTCATTACTTGACGCTCAACCCATCAGAGAGAGAAGCCTTCGCTGCGTGGTTAATGGAATTTCATCAGGATTATTTAGACTATAAAAACATCAAACTTACCCCTGCAGGTTGCTTTGACCGTGCGGCGTATCTGAAAACCTTGGATACTTCCGAAACGTCTTTATTTGAGGACATATCAGAGGTTCATCTTGAATTAACTGTATCGGAACATGAGGAACTCGCATTACTGCTGCGAGCCTTTGGCTATCACTCATCTGGCGTAGGAGATAAGACGATCTATCGTTGTGATGGTTTTACTGTACAAGTATCCCAGAACGTTGCTCCAAGGTATCGAATTCGCCAGGTTGTTTGCACGATGAAAGATAAACCGCATCCGGAAAAAACCTTCACATTTGGTGACAATGCCAAGTTAAAAGTAGGTAGAGAATTGGCAATTTGGCAATTTGGCTAACTGAAGCAATTACTTTAAAAATAAAGACTTTCCTTGGCACGCAAATGTGTAGATTACTTTTCACAGGATCTAGAAAACCTTTCTGGAAAACCTCTCTCCATCCCCCCTAGCCCCAGGATTTTCCGATCGCTCCTCAAATTCACAAATTGACAATGGATAATGAACAATGGATAATGACCTCTCCTTAAAAGAAGAGGATTGAAATCAAGGAAAATCTTTTTTAATTTCTTCGTAAACGAAGAGGTCTTAGACCCAATTAATCAATTGTCAATTATCAATTATTAATTATCCATTGATTAGTAGACCGACGCTCTAGTCGGGGCGGGTTTAGTCACATCTTGGTGAAACGAAAAGATAGTAGTAAAACCCGCCCCTACAGGTTGCATCAACCCACAGCAAACCCTGTATGCGGATCAAGACAATACTACTCCGTTTAAAAACGTTTTTTGGTGCGATAAAAGGGTTTTTTCACAACAACGGCGGGATAAGTCTTACCGCGAATTTCCACCTCTAACGGTTGACCTATCTTAGCTAAGGATGTGGGACCATAAGCAAGCGCGATCGCTCTCCCTAGGGTTGGTGAATAGGTACCACTCGTCACCTCTCCCACGACTTTGCCATCGGATAGCACCGAATATCCGTGACGAGCGATATGTCGCCCCTGCATTTCAATCCCCACTAACCGACGTTCCACGCCCTTAGCTTTTTGGGCTTCTAATACAGAACGTCCGATAAAATCCCCTTTACTATCCAAATGCACCAGCCAACTTAAACCTGCTTCTAGGGGAGTCGTCGTATCATCAATATCTTGCCCATAAAGTGCCAACCCTGCTTCCAATCGCAACGTATCTCTCGCCCCCAAGCCACAGGAAGTCACTCCCGCTTGGAATAGACGACGCCACAGTTCAACCCCAACCTCTGGTTTGACCATCACCTCAAACCCATCTTCGCCGGTGTACCCTGTCCTGGCGATAAATCCGGGTTGACCTAGAATTGTTGCATTGAGATGTCCGAAGGATTTCAGCGCGGTTAAGTCTTCCTGGACAAAGGGTTGTAGATAAGTCTCAGCTTGGGGTCCTTGCAAAGCAATTAAGACGTTTTCCCTAGAAAGGTCTAGTAATTTTACCCTGGTGTTTTCCAGTTGCGCTAACAACCAATCTTTATCCTTCTGACAGGTTGCCGCATTAACAATCATCATCCCCTGGGGTTCGCCTGTTTCATCCTCCCCTTGGTGGTAAACAATCACATCATCAATGATGCCCCCTTGAGGATTCAATAACACCGTGTATTGGGCTTGACCCGGTTGCAATCGACTCAAATCTGAGGGGACTAATCGCTGTAACTCTTGCCAGAGCTGCTTTCCGGTAAAGGCAAATTTCCCCATGTGGGAGATATCAAACATACCCGCATTGGTGCGTACTGCTTCGTGTTCTTGTCCGATACTGCTGTATTGGACGGGCATTTCCCAACCCGAAAAGCCAGTGAAGCGGGCATTTTGTTCAACCGCGAGGTCAAATAGGGGAGTTCTTGCAACAGTTGGTTTTGACTGAGCCACAGATAGTCTTGAGTTACAGGGTCTTTCATATTCTACCCAGTTGGCAGGCGTCAACCCCTGATCTGGAAAATTGCGATCGCGCCACGGCACTGAATAGAGTGTAATCCAGACATTCCGTACCCAAACCTTCAAGGCTGTGCTAGCTTAATCATTGAGAATGTGTTCGGTTTCAGTGTTTGTGCTTAGTACAGATGGGCTTTTTTCCTTTCGACTTGACAGACTTGTCTCCGATACCCACATCTTTATACAACTTTGAGTTTGGAGACAATCATGTCAATTTACGTAGGCAATCTATCCTACGACGTTACTGCAGAAGACCTGAATGCTGTCTTTGCAGATTATGGTGCTGTCAAGCGGGTGCAATTACCCACTGATCGGGAAACCGGACGTCCCCGGGGTTTTGGTTTTGTAGAGATGGAGACAGACGACGAAGAAACAGCCGCTATTGAGGCACTCGATGGGGCTGAATGGATGGGGCGCAATCTGAAGGTGAATAAAGCCAGACCTCGCGAAAACAAGGGGGGTTCAGGCGGTAACCGCAAAAACGGTAACTTTTCGCGTCGTTACTAATTCTCATTCACTCAATTGCCTCAATTCTTGCGGCACAACTAGTGCGTCGGGTAAGGATTAGGTATTAGACAAGAGCCGGGAAATTAATTTCCCGGCTCAAAGCTTAACTTAACTCAGTGAATCGCCGCTGCTGGTGGCAGGACGAGCTTAGGCGCTCTCTTGACGCTAGAACCATTAGAGGGCTTTGCACCTTGAGCTTGAGTCTCCTGAAGTAAAACTTCCCGAATTAACCGTGCCATCACCCGTTGAGCTAAACCGCCAGCAATTTTTTGTCCCATTTGCTGAGTTTCCTGCTTCATCAAGAGTTGGGGAACCAAGGGGGCAAGTTGGAAGGGATCGAAACCGGGCGTATCTTGCAGAATTTGCCAAATTCGTTTGATATGTTCTGCACTTTGCGGCAGTTCTACAACTTTGCTAGTAGATGTCGTTGTCTGCTGTAATCCCACTCGTTGGCGCAGAGACTCCGTAACATTATCAAAAGTCCGACGCCCAAACATATCCACAGCTTTGATAATTTCCTCGATCAACTGTTCCCGAATTAAAGCACCACGTTCTGAGAATAAAAATTCTAAGGTTTGATTCAAAACCTTATTCAAATCGTAGTCTTGGGAATTGGCTGCATTCCGCAATAAATTTTCCAGGCGATTCCAGCGGAAATTGCCCTCTTTGACCAGTAAGTCTTTTAGAGAAGCGCGTAATTGGGGGGAAGAGTCGGTTAACAAACGCTTCGCCACATAAGGATAGGCTTTACTGAGAACCTTGAAGTTCGGATCAACATTAATCGCAATCCCTTCTAAAGTGACCAAGGAACGAATAATCAGAGCGTAGTAGGCTGGAACTCGAAATGGATATTCATACATCACTTCCGAGAGTTGATCTGTGATGCTCTTGAAATTGAGTTCGGCAACACTAGCGCCTAAAGCATTGCTAAATACATTAGCCAGCGCTGGAATAATCGGGGTTAAATCTGTATCCGGCGTGAGAAACTCTAAATTTACATAGTCATGAGCCAAACCCGCGAAGTCCCGGTTAACTAAATGAACAACCGCCTCAATCAACCCATAGCGTTGATAGGGTTTGACTTCGCTCATCATCCCAAAATCTAGATAAGCCAGTTTACCTTCTGGTGTAGCTAATAAATTTCCAGGATGGGGATCAGCATGGAAAAATCCATGTTCCAACAACTGGCGTAGCGAACATTGCACGCCAACTTCAATCAAATACTTGGCATCAATTCCTTGAGCTTTAATCGCTTCCAGATTAGTCAGTTTAGTACCACTGATCCACTCCATTGTCAAGACACGCCGTCCTGTATATTCCCAGTAAATTTTGGGTACATAAATATCCTGAAGGTGTCCGTAAAGATTGGCAAAGCGTTCTGCATTACACCCTTCTTGGGTATAATTCATTTCTTCAAAGATGCGGGTACCAAACTCATCCATAATCGCAACCAAGTCACTCCGCACCCGCTTGATATTCTTTTGTACCCACTGAGCTAAGCGGCGTAAAATATAAACGTCTAGGGCAATGCGCCGTGCTAAGCCAGGTCGCTGCACTTTTACGGCGACGGTTTCTCCAGTTTTGAGTTTCCCTTTGTAAACCTGTCCTAAAGAGGCGGCGGCTACTGGTGATGGGGTAAGTTCGGCATAAATTTCTTCAGGGCGAGCGCCTAATTCTTCCTCAATGAATTGAAAAGCGACTTCATTGGCAAAGGGAGGGAGTTGATCTTGTAGCAACGCCAACTCTTCCAGGTAAATGGGTGGCACTAAGTCAGGTCGCGTCGAAAGTGCCTGCCCTACCTTAATATACGCAGGTCCGAGTTGGGTTAAGAGTTCCCGCAACTGAATCGCTCGTCGCCGTTCTTTGATCGGTCGGCGCCCCCACTTGCGATCCCACCATAGATTGATGGCAAAGGCGGCTGTCGGTAAAGTAATCCTGAGTAGCCGTCCTAGGACTTGTAGCGGCGCTCGTCCATATTGGGCTTCAATCGCCACTGGATCATAGCGCAGCGCTTCTGTTTTGTTTTCGCAGTACTCCTGTGGTAGCGCTGATGAAGAAGAAGGCGTCTGTTCATACTCAACCACAATTGGCTCAGGGGGTAAGGGAACAACTGAGGGATTGAGTTCGGTGATTGAATCTCGGTGGGGAGTGGATGGGGGAATTGTTTTAAGATTCATATTAATTCAGGATTTTACCAGCAGGAGCGACTATGTAAAGAATTGTAACAAAAAATGATTGAGATACCACGCCACTCAGTTTATCCTGATTAGGGCGTAGGCTTAAGCAACAAGGTTGGCTGGCTCGACAAGCAAGGTAGTATTTTGTGAAAGGGTCACCATATCGGTGACGAGACGGGGTACGCTCGCACCAATTGGGTATATCTACTACATCCCAGTATCTCTCTGGATTAGCTGTTGTCGCCTCTTCCTTCCCGGTGAATTTTTTTCCGGACGGTTGATTTATGACTTATTACTTATGACTTATTACTTTAAATACTATGTTGCTATCATTACGGATTCAAAACTTTGCCTTAGTTGACCACTTGGAACTGGAATTTGCGGCGGGTCTGAATGTCTTGACGGGCGAAACGGGTGCTGGTAAATCAATTATTCTGGATGCCATTGATGTGGCGTTGGGAGGAAAAGTCACCCATCGTCTGATTCGCACGGGGGAAAAACGGGCGCTGGTTGAGGCGACGTTTCGCATCGATGCGACGTTGATGGCTTGGTTGAGTGAACAGGAAATTGATTTGTTCGATGAAGCGGATTTGGTCTGTAGTCGAGAGATTACGGCAAAACAGAACTCGCTGCGATCGCGATCGCGAATTAATGGTATTTTAGTAAACCGTCGCTTAATGGAACAATTGCGCGATCGCTTGGTGGAAATTACCGCCCAAGGTCAAACGGTACAGCTTTTCGCCTCAACCCGCCAGCGGCGACTCCTGGATCTTTACGGTGGTTTTCCCCTCAACAAACAACTTGATCTTGTCGCTACGGCTTATCTGGCGTCTCAGGAAACCTTCCAAGCACTGCAAAAACGGCGTCAGTCAGAACAGCAGCGCTTACAACGCCTTGACTGGCTAGATTATCAAATTCAGGAACTGAGCGCCGCTAATCTTACTGATTCCGAAGAACTGACCGAACTCGAACAAGAATCTCAGCGGTTAACTCATGTCGTGGAACTCCAACAACACAGTTATCAGATCTATCAGTCACTTTACCAAAATGATAGTGGTGCATTTGCCTGTGCCGATTTACTAGGGGAAGCTGAAACCACGTTGAATGATATGGCGCAATATGACACCCAGTTACAACCGATCCTGGAGTTAGTCAGTGGCGCCTTGGCGCAGGTGGTGCAAGCAAGTCACCAAATTAATGCTTATGGGGATGGACTCGAAACTGATCCCGAACGCCTAGAAGAAGTCGAAGAACGTATCCGCGCCCTTAAACAAATTTGCCGTAAATATGGACCGACTCTAACCGATGCGATCGCGCACTACGAAAAACTTAACTCAGAATTGGCTGAACTCAGGGGTAACGGTCAATCCTTGGATGAGTTGGAAAAAACTTACCGCCAATGTCAGGAAACCTTAACAGCAGCTTGTACTCAGCTCACCCAGTTGCGTCGAGTCGCGGCGGAGGAACTGGAACATCGTCTAGTGGAGCAACTGAAGCCTCTAGCCATGTCCAAGGTACAATTTCAGGTGGCAATCACGCCCATCGCGCCGACAGCGACGGGTGCTGATCAAGTCACGTTCTATTTATCTCCAAATCCGGGCGAACCCCTGCAACCGTTGGCAGCAACGGCATCGGGTGGGGAAATGAGCCGTTTTTTACTGGCGTTGAAAGCCTGTTTTTCCAGCAGTGGGGATCAAGGAGTAAGCTTAATTTTTGATGAAATTGACGCCGGGGTATCAGGGCGAGTAGCGAGTGCGATCGCAGAACGACTTCATCACCTGAGTCAGCAAAATCAAGTGTTGTGTGTAACGCACCAACCCATCATCGCCGCCATGGCAGATCGACATTTCCGCGTCGATAAACAGGTGATCGATCAAACCCCCTTAATCAAAAACAGCCAGACGAATACTCTAGCCGATGAAGAAATGCCTGAAATTGACCTGCGTACAGTCATTCGCGTCAGTCTCCTCGATCATCATTCTCACCGCCAGGAAGAAATCGCCCAGCTAGCTGGTGGGCAATCCGGTCAGGAAGCCATGACTTTTGCCGATTCGCTCCTGACTCAAGCCCGTCATTGGCGTCAGAATTAGTTTTGAGGATTGAGTGTTGATCCTGCGTTTGGCGAGTAGAAACGGGTTTGTCGGGGCTCTTTTGACGATTATCGTTTTTTTCCCTCACCAGGGATGCGACTCGCGCCCGCCCCAAGCCAGTTTTAAATGCTCTCCCTCATCTCCCAGACGTTCCACGGTCACGTCTCCCCCAGCTCCCCCAGCTCCCCCCGCTCCCCCAGCTCCCCCAGCTTCCCCAACTTCCCCAGCTTCCCCAACTTCCCCCGCTTCCGAGTCCTCGACTTGCTGAGAGAACGAATCAAACGTTAAGCTCAACAGCAGAGTAGTCTAAATCGTAGCTCACTGATTAAATTAACCTGAGTGGTAAAACTTTAACTGATAGAGTACTCTTATTCGTATGCCAGGAACGTTCTCTGACCCTAACAAGAGATATGACAGCTACATCGCCCACCGGGTCTGCGGCTAACAATGGAAACACCATTGAAGTACAGCCGATCTATACCGAAGACCAAGTCGTGCATGAACATCAACCCGCGTCTGATGGTGCCCTAGCGACCACCAATGGAACGTTTACGGCGTTTCTTGCTCCCCTAACCCAAGACAGTTTTAAAGAAGTTGTTACGGGGGTGGAAAAGAAGCTCGAAGTGGTTCATCAAACCCTGTCCATGCTCCTCGACAGCCAAGGGTTTGAGACAATTCTCCAGGAGATGCTCAATGCTATCACCCTGAAGACCGCAGAGCTTTTGGGTGCAGACCGGACAACGATATTTTTACTGGATGAAAACAAGAATGAATTATTTTCGATTGTCGCCGAGGGTGAGAATGGCAAAACCATAGAACTGCGGATTCCTGCTGATCAGGGAATCGCTGGGCAAGTGGCAACATTTAAAAATGTGGTCAATAATCGCTACGATTTCTTCGATGATCCGCGTTCTGAAGGGTCGAAAAAGCTCTATAAAACAACCGGCTACCGAACTTATACAATGCTGACGCTCCCCTTACTCAATGACAAGGGAGACTTGGTGGCTGTGGTTCAGCTGTTGAATAAACTTAAGCCCTCTCATGATCCAGAGGATTCTTTACCCTTAGAAGAAAAAATCGATAAACAAGGTTTTAGCGAAACCGATCAGAAACTTTTTGAAGAATTTGCCCCCTCTATTCGCCTGATTCTGGAGTCGTCTAAATCATTTTACTTGGCAACTCAGCAACAGCGAGCGGCGAATGCTCTGATGAAGGCGACTGAATCCCTGAGTAAGAGCAGTTTAGACTTGGAAGAAACGCTCAAACGGGTGATGGAGGAAGCCAAGGAGCTGATGAATGCGGATCGCTCGACCTTGTGGTTGATTGATCACGAACGCAATGATTTATGGACGAAGATTCCTCAGGCTGGGGGTTCGATGAAAGAACTCCGGGTTCCCATCGGAGCGGGTTTTGCGGGTCGAGTCGGACTGACCGGTGAAATTCTCAATATCCCCTTTGACCTGTACAATCATCCCGATTCAGAGAAAGCTAGGGAAACCGATCGCAATACCGGGTATCGCACCTGTAGCTTACTGTGTATGCCAGTCTATAACGCCGATGGCGAGTTAATTGGCGTCACCCAATTGGTGAACAAGAAAAAGAAGGGAGATTTTCCCACTTACAATCCCGATCCCAATAAGGAGGAACAAGACGCACCCGAATGCTGGAAGGCGAGTTTCGATCAAAGCGATATCGCCTTTATGGAAGCATTTAATATCCAAGCGGGTGTGGCGCTGCAAAACGCCAAACTGTTTGCCACGGTGAAACAGCAGGAGCAAATGCAGCGGGATATCCTTCGCAGTCTGACCAATGGTGTAATTTCGACAGACAAAGCTGGTAAAGTGATCGCGGCGAATGAAAGTGCCAAGAAACTGTTGGGGTTTAGTAAGGGATATAGTATCGAAGGGCAATCGGTATCAGAGTTGGTCAAAATTAAAGAAAAAGAGGGCAGTTTTGCCAGCTTTGCCAAATTGCTACAGAATGCCTTAGACGCGAAAAATGAGAAAGACCGTAATCAGTACTACCCTGATCAGATATTGCTGACGCCGAGCAATGAAGAACATAGCGTGCATCTTTCTATTAACTCCATTGCCGATACAAGTGATTTGACCAATGTGTATGGGGCACTGGTGGTCATGGACGACATCAGTGATGAAAAGCGGCTCAAGAGTACAATGTATCGGTACATGACTCAGGAGTTGGCAGAAGAACTGCTGAAACTGGGCGATGCTAAGATGGGAGGCGATCGCAAAGAAGTTTCGGTGCTGTTTTCTGATATTCGCAGCTACACCTCTTTGACCGAAAAACTCCAAGCCGAAGAAGTGGTGGGTATGCTTAATGACTATTTTGAATCGATGGTCGAGGCTATTTTTAAGCACAAAGGCACCCTCGACAAATATATCGGTGATGCGATTATGGCGGTGTTTGGTTCGCCTTTACCCCTACCGGATCATGCCTGGAAAGCGGTACAAACGGCAGTGGAAATGCGTCATCGGCTGGTAGATTTTAATGCCCGTCGTTTAGCCCAGAAAAAAGAAGAAATCCGCATTGGTATTGGGATTAACTCTGACAGCGTGATTAGTGGCAATATTGGTTCGAGTAAGCGGATGGAGTTCACTGCTATTGGCGATGGTGTGAACTTAGGCTCTCGACTCGAAGGTGCCACCAAGCAATACGGCTGTGACATTATCATTAGCGAATATACCTTTGCTCCCTGCCAGGATAGGATTTGGTATCGGGAACTCGATTGCATTCGTGTCAAAGGCAAGAATAAGCCTGTGAGAATTTACGAATTGGTGGGACTGCGTTCTGATCCCATTTCCGCCGAAAAAGAGGAAATTATCGAACATTACCACAAAGGACGGGAGTATTATCTCAGTCGGAAGTTTACCCGGGCAATGGGTGAATTTGGCATTATTCTGGAAGAATTTGACAACAATGACAAAGCCGCTGCGTTACACCTGAATCGGTGTCAACATTTTCTCCAAGACCCACCTCCTCCTGAGTGGGATGGGGCTTACACGATGACCGAAAAGTAAATCAAACAGCTAGCACCTCAAGGATGAGGACTAAAAACAAGGTTGAACGTTTGGATAGGATGGGCATTGCCCATCCTATTGATTTATCGTTCTTCAGAGAATTATTGCTCAACTAAGCTTGAGTCATAATGGATACCAGCGTCTGCGTCAATTCTGTGTTGATGTCAGTTACAGTTCAGGGAAATTCTTGCTAGCGTTAAGGTGTTAGTTGTGAGTAATCAGATACGTGAAAGAGACTAGTGGGGAGTTAGCTCAAAACCATGCCCTTAAGCGAAGCGAAGGGTCAAAGCTCTCTGCCTTGTGGTCGCGCTTTAAGCGCATTGGTAGTTTTGCGTTGAAATATCCAGAATGGCTGACCAGTTTAGCCATTACAGGTTTGTTTGTGGGGATTCAGCTAGGATCTCAGATAAATGTTGACGTACTCGGAGTTCAGCTCAGAATTGAAGCACTGAAGATTCTACTCGATCAGTTGGAACAGGCAGAGATAAGTGCCTATGATGGGTTGATGCAGTTGCGACCCTCATTGCCGCCAGACCCACGTCTGTTGGTGGTCGAGGTGACTGAGAAAGATATTCAATCCCTAAAGCAGTGGCCCATGAGCGATGCGGTGATGACGCAGCTACTGCAAACCCTACAGCAGTATGAGCCAGCGGTGATTGGTCTAGATATTTATCGGGATATTGCCATACCCCCCGGTCATGCTGAGTTATCCCAGCTCCTGCAAACGAGTGATAATATTATCCCCATCTGTCAAATTAGTGAAAGTGAGAATCGAGGTACTCTCCCACCCCCAGGCGTTCCCGATTCACGGGTTGGCTTTGCCGATTTAGCCATTGATAAAGGCGGTGTCGTGCGCCGAGCGCTGTTGTTTCACTCTGTCGATATTCCCGCAGGTTGTACAACCCAACTTTCCTTTAGCTTTCAGCTAGCCAAGCACTATCTGGAACAAAAAGGAATCGAACCAACTATTACGCCAGACGAGCAAGAGTACCTGAAATGGGGTGATGTGGTTTTCAAGCCTCTAAAGCCAACATCAGGAGGTTACCAACAGGCTGATACTGGTGGCTATCAAATTTTATTGAATTATCGCTCTCCGGACGAGCTAGCCGATACCGTGACCTTGACTGAGGTTCTCGAAGGTCGCCTTGATCCCAGCTTGGTTCGAGACCGCATTGTCTTAATTGGAATCGCCGCCCCCAGTGAAAAAGATAGATTTTCTACTCCTTATAGTTCACAAGGGCTAATTATCAAGACAATGCCGGGAGTTGTCATACATGGTCAAATCATTAGTCAACTGCTCAGTACTGTTCTAAATGGACGCCAGCTTTTTTGGTTTTGGCCCAATTGGGTCGAAGTGAGCTGGATTTGGGGTTGGTCGTTCACAGGCGCTATTCTGGTACGAGTCACCCGCAATATCTGGCAACTGCTCCTGGCTGAAACGCTAGCGGTGGGTCTTTTGGGCGGCGTATCCTTTATCGTTTTTCTGGAGGCGGGTTGGATACCCGTAATGACACCAGCCTTGGGATTGGTGATGGCATCTACGGGTGTCTTGGCTTACAACGCCTACCAAAATCAGCAAGAACGCGCCCATTTTGCCCGTCTACTCCAAGAACAGGAAAATAACCTCATCGCCCTTCAGGGTATGTTACAGGATAGTAGAACCAGCGCTCCTATAACCATTCAGGAAGATGAGGATAAGACTCTGATTGCACAACAGCAAGAGGTAACCCTCAGTGAAGAAACGGCTATTGCCCCATCGCACCAGGAAGGGGATTCAACGGCAATTTGGACGCCTGATGCAGTTCCGAGCCAACCCGCGCCAACGGTTAAACCCTCAGACAATCCCAACCTCTTAGCCGGACGCTATAAGATTAATCGAGTTCTCGGTTCTGGAGGATTTGGTCTGACCTATTTAGCTGAAGATACCCAAAGACCTGGTAAACCCAAATGTGTGGTTAAGCATTTAAAACCAGCCCGTCGTGATGAACGATTTCTTGCCATTGCCAGACGCCTCTTCCACACAGAAGCAGAAATCTTAGAAAAGTTGGGCAGACATCCTCACATTCCCCAATTGCTGGCATATTTTGAAGAAAGTCGGGAATTCTACCTTGTCGAAGAATACATTAAAGGAGAATCACTCAGCGACGAGCTACCTGTGGATAAGCGTATGCCAGAAGGGAAAGTCGTCGAGTTACTCAAAGGACTCTTAGAAATTATGGTGTTTATCCATGAGCATCATGTTATTCATCGGGATATCAAACCCAGTAACATTATTCGTCGCCAAGCCGATGAACAATTGGTGTTAATTGATTTTGGGGCGGTCAAACAGATTCAACCCCAACAAAAGCTTGATCAGGAACACGATACACAAGAACACAATACGGTGGCGGTTGGTACTCGTGGCTATGCACCGTCAGAACAATACGCTGGACACCCGACTCTGAGTAGCGATATTTATGCTGTTGGGGTGATTGGGATTCAAGCGCTGACAGGTATTCCTCCTCACCAGTTAGTCCTGGATTCAGAGACAGGGGAAATTAGCTGGCGTCATTTGGCAAATGTGAGTGATGAATTAGCTGAGATATTAGAAAAGATGGTGCGCTACTACTTCATGGATAGATATCAGTCTGTGACAAAGGTGTTAGAAGATTTACGCACATTGTCACCTCAATCTTAGAGTCCACATTCAGCACTTCAAATTGGAGTCAGTCGGTTGGTGGAAATAAAATCAACTATGTTAAGTTATGTAAATATTCCTCAAACCCTGAAAGCCGGATCAAATGCCCTAGAAACCTGTATAAAAACCATTGCTGGAATCATCGAAATTGAGAAAACCAAGAATGAACGCACTCTCAACCAAACGTAGGGGGAGATGAAAGATATAAGAAAGTTGTGAGTTAATTCAAAACTTAAAACTTCATACTCCCCCCATCCCTAATACTAGGAAGCCCAGAGGACTAAGCCGGGTTCATAGAGACTAGAAAGGTTTTGGTGTTTGGGAAATACCCGGAGAGACAAACCCTGTAATCCACTGGCACTATAACTGATATCAGCCGTATAAATACTGACATTATGTGCGTCAGTTCCCTGGTAATCCATCACTACTGGTACGCCATTAACAATTTGCCCATTGGCATTGACTGAACCTTGGTAGAGTTCTATCTGTACATCATCAGCCGTTAATCCAGCTAGGTTGATGCGGCTTTTCACAGCAACCGATTGATTGACCATGAGATCGCTGGGAGCAGCAATGTCAATGTCTTCAACTTTAATACTGTACCAGTGTTCAAATAAGTGTTGCTTCCACTGAGCGAGTTCTTTCACCGGTTGATATCCCTCGCTAGTCATCGCCTTGTAGCGTTCGCTCGCTGGGAAATAACCACGCATCGCATAATCTCGGAGCATACGAGCGGTATTAAACACAGGACAGTTGAGCCGAATTGCATCTTTCATCTTGGCAATCCACCCACGCGGTAATCCTTCATTGTCGCGATTATAGAACAGGGGGACGATTTCCTGTTCTAGTAAGTCGTAAAGGGCGTTAGCTTCTACCTCATCTTCGTACTCAGGATTATCATATTCTTCCCCATGTCCGATGGGCCAACCTGTTCGCACGTAATCTGCTTCGTCCCACCATCCATCAAGGATACTGACATTCATTAGACCATTCATCGAACCCTTCATCCCAGAGGTTCCCGATGCCTCCCGGGGACGACGGGGAGTATTTAACCAGATATCACAACCAGAGACCATCAGTCGGGCGATGTGAATGTCGTAGTTTGGCACAAAGACGACAGAGTTATCCAATCCCGCTTCGCGAATCGTATGAAGAATCTGGCGGATTAAATCTTTCCCAGGCATATCTTTGGGGTGAGCTTTACCCGAAATGACAAACTGAACTTTGCGTTCTTTATTGCCTTGGATAATTTTTTTAATCCGATCCAGATCCCGCAGGAATAAGTTTGCCCGCTTGTATGTGGCAAACCGACGGGCAAAGCCAATCGTCAAAATGCTGGGATCTAAGACCTCACGCGCCCGATCAATTTCGGCAGGTGTAGCGCCGCGATCGCGCAAATGGTACTGCAAGCATTCCCGTACAGACATGACCATTTCAGAACGACAGGCTTGGTGATTGCGCCACAACTCCTCATCCGGAATCGAAGCCACCCGATCCCATAAGGGATCTTCTGCTTTGCGGCTTGACCAGTTCGGACCTAAGTAGCGGTCATACAGTTCCTGATTTGCCTTTGCCACTACGCTGCGAGCATGAACCCCATTGGTAATCGAGGTAATGGGGACTTCATCAAGAGGCAGATTGGGCCACAGTCCATGGAACATCTGGCGTGACACATCCCCATGCAACCGACTAACGCCATTAATAAAACTAGAGGTTTTAATTGCCAAAGCTGCCATGCTGAAGGGGGATTCCAAATCGCCCGTATCTTCTCGTCCCAACCCCAGAAATTCTTCCCGGGATAAACCAAAGATATTCGCATAATGACCCACATAGTACATTGCCTTATCGGGAGGAAATAGGTCAAATCCCGCCGAGACAGGGGTATGGGTGGTGAACAGTTGGGTTGACTGAGCCAATTGTTTCGCTTCGGCAAAGCTTAACCCTTCTTCCTCAATATACCGACGGATGCGTTCCAGAATTAAGAAAGCGGAGTGACCTTCGTTGAGATGATAAACATTGACCTTGTATCCCAAGGCTTTTAAGGCTCTCATCCCACCAATCCCCAACATCATCTCTTGGTGAATCCGCATATCCAGATCACCTCCATAGAGTCTGTCGGTGATATCTTGGTCGTAGGGATTATTTGGTTCAATGTTGGTATCAAGCAGGTACAGGGGAACCGTTCCCACTTGCACGCGCCAGACGCGAGCATAAACAGTACGACCTGGATACTCTACGGCAATCCGCACTTGTTCACCATCACCATTGCGCTCTAAGTGCAGCGGCATATTGTAAAAGTCATTAATGGGATAGCGCTCTTGTTGCCAACCATCCGCATTCAGGTATTGGGCGCAGTATCCTTCTTGATAGAGTAAACCGACCGCCACTAAAGGCAAACCGAGGTCAGAGGCTGATTTGAGATGATCGCCAGCCAAGACACCCAAGCCCCCGGAATAAATGGGCAGGCAATCGACTAATCCATACTCGGCACAGAAGTAGGCATAGCATTCCTTTTCATCGCTGTTGCCACGATGTTTACGATACCAGGTTCGTTCCTTGAGGTAATCGTCTAACTGTCGAGATGCCCGTTCCATTTGTGCCAGAAACCCATCATCTTCAGCCACTTCTTCCAGACGGGCTTGGCTAATCATCCCCAACATCAAAACAGGATTATGACGGGTGGATTCCCACAGTTTACGGTCTAGGCGTCGGAACAAATCTTTCGTTTCTACATTCCAATCCCAATGCAGGTTGTATGCCAGCTTACGTAAGGGTTCCAAGGCTTCTGGCAAAGCGGGAGAAACGTTAAAAGTGCGAATAGGCTGCATAGAGCGACAAAATTTCAAGTCTTACACGGATAACATTGTGTACATACTTTTACACAAAGGATGAGACTTTTAATACTGTTTTAGTGACAGACTTCGGTGTATCGGTGTCAGCTTAAGGCTAAAATCCCATCAGCAAAAGGTTTAGGCTCATTTTTCGATGACGGCAAAAACGCTATAGGTAAGGGAACTCACTTGCTGACTAAAAAGTCTTGACTAAAAAAGTCTGATGTGTATTAGGACGTAGGATAAAACCCGGTTGGGTATCGTACCTTTATCCTGAGCGTGAGTAGACTTTGCCTATCAACAAGGAGACCACCATTGGGTATGATTAAAAAAGTTGTTGCAAAACGCAACACAACCGCCAATTCGATGATTCATACCTCTGGGAGATATTCAAGATGCTGACACTCAAGATTGTGGTCTATATCGTTGTTAGTATTTTCGTTGCTTTATTTGTGTTTGGCTTCCTGTCAAACGATCCGGCTCGTAACCCCAAGCGACGGGATCTGGAGTAAATTGTACTTGCTTCATCCCTGAATTTTTCAAAGGGGCGAGGCGTACCTCGCCCCGCTTTGATTAGGCGCGGTAAGGGGGTACGCTTCGGATTTGTTCCTTCGACCGTTATTGTTGAAAAATGCCCCAACCCGTTCAGCCGCCTGAAACTCCTGCCATTATTCAATCGTTAACAACTGAGGACGCTGTTGTTCCCCTTTCGTCCTCACCTGTGAGTTCAGTATCGACTCACCTTCCCCAGGAAATTCCAAAGGGATTGGCGACACCAACCTCACCAGAAACGTTAGCACCGGAGTTTTCTTATGATATAACATCCTCACAGGCTGCCTTGCTCGGACCACCGATTTCTGTCCGTTATGCCCCCACACAGAGCCAGGGAGCCGAGGAGTCGGGGAGCAAAGATGTCAGCAAGGGTTTAGCGGGTGAGGATTTGCCGCAGCCTGTCACAAGTCTAAATGAACATGGCCAGTTTAGCCCTACTTCAACTACGCCAGCTCCGTCATTGACCATTGGTCAACCACCAAGGATAAATGATCAAACAAAGGCTTCAACGCGAGAACAGATGGCACAAGGGATTGCTCCTGATGCCTTGAGTACTCTTGTTAGCGCGACTGATAAGGAGCAAGGGTTTCAATCCTCCACTGAAGAAACTTCAGTGAGCTTAGCCTCAAAGACAACGAATGGAAACCCAATAGGTTCTTCCGCCGTAACCCTGGAACTCTCAAACGTTGAACGTATCATCACTCAAGAGCGGGGAGGAGAGATGAGAGAGTTTGAATTTACTATCCCCCAACCCGATACTCCATCGATACCTAACCCAGAGCTAGTCCCTGTACCAGATGTCCATGAGCGACAGCCGCGATCGCTTCCCTCCGAGCCAACCCCCAATCCTTCTGCTTCACAAACTCCTGAATCGGCGGCTCCAGGTCCAATCACGGGGGTGCTGGAACTGACTGCTGATCAACAAGAATATGATCAACAGCGACAGGTGATTACCGCTCAGGGAGATGTCAGGTTGCAGTTTCGCGGTGCTTTGCTGGAAGCGGATCGCGTCCAGGTTAACCTACCGAATCGGATTTTGGTGGCTGAGGATAATGTAGCCTTGACGCGAGGGAATCAGGTTTTACGGGGTCAACGCTTTGAGTATTCCTTTGTCCAGGATAGCGGCGTGATTTTTGATGCCAGTGGTGAATTATACGTCCCGACATCAGGTACTGATTTGACGATCTTACCCTCCCCGGCTGATCCGAATGCTCCAGAAGAACAACGACCGATCAGCGATCGCATTATCAGCAATCAACCCCTTCAAGGCGTAACCAATCCAGGCTTTTATTCCTTCTTAATTGGAGGAGGTTTTGGCACAACAACTACCGGAAATCTCTCAAATGTAGTTTCGGGTGCGCCTCCTGCAGGGACAATCAACCGATTCCGCTATGAAGCTGATCGCATTGATTTTGAGGGTTCAGAAGCGATCGCCCAAAATGTACGGATCACCAATGATCCCTTTTCCCCACCTGAACTAGAATTACAAGCTCAAACGGCTCGATTTCGCCGGATTTCACCCTTAGTGGATGAAATCGTTGCCACTCGTCCACGGTTGGTATTTGATCAAGGTTTATCGGTACCAACATTTCGCGATCGCGTGATTATTGATCGTCGCGAACGGGAACCTGGTTTAATCCAGTTTGGCTTCGATGATGATGATCGCGGCGGTTTATTTATCGAGCGACCCTTTAATATTGTCAACACTCCAGGGGTACGATTTCAAGTCACTCCCCAATACTTTCTCCAGAGAGCCATCTTGGGTGAAAATAACCCCAATACCCCAGAAAATGATAGTGGCAGTCTTTTAGACCCCTCGTCTTTCGGTCTCAAAGCCCGACTGGATGCCACCTTTACCCCTCGGACAACCCTACGGGCTTCAGCCATCTTCACCAGTCTTGATCCGGATGAGTTTGAAGAAGAACTCAGAGCTAGTGTACGACTCCAGCAGGTTATCGGTACAGGTTTACCCCATAACTTGAATCTGGAATATAGCTTTCGCGATCGCCTCTTTAACGGTTCCTTGGGCTTTCAAACCGTGCAACAGAGTCTGGGAGCTGTGGTCACCTCCCCAGTGATTCCCTTAGGTGACACGGGTATCAATCTCTTCTATCAAGCAGGTATTCAGGCGATCAAAGCCGATACAGACCGACCAGACTTGCTACCCCCCCCTCCACGAAATAATAATCGGATCGACCTGACACGCTATCAAGCCAGTGCATCGTTAAGCCGAAGTTTTACACTCTGGCGAGGTGAAGCGTTACCCTTAACCCCCACCGAAGGATTACGATATACGCCAACACCCGTGGTTCCTTTCTTGGCACTACAGGGAGTAGCAACAGGGGTTGCTAGTGCCTATAGTAGTGGCGATACCCAGGAATCCCTCAGTGGTACAATTGGGCTTGTGGGTCAGCTAGGGCATTTTTCTCGACCCTATCTCGACTACACTCGATTTAACCTCAGCTACACTCAGATCGCACGCGGTAACTTATCCCCATTTCCTTTTGACCGAGTTGCTGATCGAATTGTTCTTTCTGCTGGCATCACCCAACAAATCTATGGTCCGTTTCTTGCTGGTTTTCAGACATCTTACAACTTGGACACGGGTGAGGAAATCAGTACGGATTTATTTTTGGAATATAGCCGTCGTACTTACAGTATTCTCCTGCGCTACAACCCAGTTCAGGAGTTAGGGTCGATTAGCTTCCGGATTAATGATTTTAATTGGACAGGGAATCCAGGACTTTTTGATGGTTCTGCCATTCGCCCAGTCGTGCAGGGAGTAACTCGCTAACGGTCATTTGTCAGGGAATAGGGAACAGGGTAAGGTAGAGTCTTGAGTTAACTCACAAAAGATTTTCCCTACACCCTGCACTCCTGCACTCCTACACCCTGCACCCCTGCACTCCTGCACCCCTGCACCCCTGCCTTAAACGAGAAAGTATAATCTGAGTAGCAACCACGTTGCCCCAGAAGAAGGTTAAGCTAGAGAAAAAAAGCCAGTTTTGAGTTCAATAAGGTAATAACTTTTAATCCCCTTAACTTATTGTTTCTAACTAAAGCAGAAACCGGAGTAAACAGAATGAGTCAGGCAGATAAACTCAAATTATTGATAGTGGACGATGAGCCTGACAATTTAGATTTATTATATAGAACGTTTCGGCGAGAGTTCCGGGTTTATAAAGCCGATGGAGCAATGAGCGCTCTAAGCATTTTGGATGAACAGGGAGAAATGGCAATCATTATCTCTGATCAGCGGATGCCCCTGATGAATGGTACAGAATTCTTGGGGAAAACAGTTAATCGCTTCCCCGATACAATTCGTATTCTCTTAACGGGGTATACAGACGTTGAAGATTTAGTAGAAGCAATTAACTCGGGCAAAGTATTTAAGTATATTACCAAACCCTGGAATCCGGAAAGCCTGAAAGTCATCGTTCAACAGGCGGCGGATACCTACCGAGTCCTCAAACAAAGAACCAATGAACTGAGCCGCGCTTTACGTCGCGAAGAACTCTTTAATGTCGTGACAACAGCCATTCGCGAATCGCTAGACTATAGCAGTATGTTGCAAACTGTTGTCACCACGATTGGTCAAACGTTCGAGGCGACGAGTTGTATCCTGCAACCTGTCGATGGTAATCACCTGATTTCAGAATCATTCTCTTACCAAGCTGAGCCAACAAAAGACTCTAAATCTTTACCTGATGTTGAACCGATTGTTCAAAATGTTCTGGAGTTCCGGAAAACTCAGCTTGTTCAACAACTCAGTGATGGTAATCATGCGGTGCATCTGGTTGTTCCTCTGATCTGGCAACAACAACTATTGGGAGTGTTATCTCTTTATAAGCAACAGTGTGATCATCCCTGGATGTCAGAGGACATTCAACTCATTGAAGCTGTCGCTGAACAGGCAGCTTTAGCAATTTCTCAGGCAAAACTTTACCAACGCACCCAGTTACAAGCCGAACAGATGCGGGCTGAATTGGAGGTGGCTCGCCAAATTCAAAATAATTTGTTGCGCCAAAGTTTACCCGATGTGGAAGGGGTTAGAGTACAAGCCCACTGCTACCCAGCACGAGAAGTTGGCGGTGATTTTTTTGAAGTATACGTGCATCCCCAGGGAGATATTTGGCTAGCCGTGGGTGATGTGTCGGGAAAGGGAGTGCCGGCTGCTTTATTTATGGCAAGTGCGATTTCTATTTTGCGCCGAGAATTGGCTCAAGAAATATCTCCAGAACCTGAGGTGGTAATGGGAAATCTTAACAGCATTATGTCAGATGATCTGTTCAGTACCAACTGTTTTATCACGATGGTTTTAGCACGATATACGCCAACCTCGCGGCAGCTTGTCTATGCTAACGCAGGTCACATTTATCCTTTGGTTTGGGCTCATCGTTTAGTTGCCCAACAGCAATCTTCACCGGAATCATCTGTAACAGTAGAACCGGATTACCTAAAAGCTAGGGGGATTCCTTTGGGTATTCTACCTGAATGGCAGGCAAAAGCTGGAACTTTGACGTTACATACAGGTGATGTTTTGCTGCTGATCAGTGATGGTATTACAGAAGCAACGGTGAAGGAGGTTAAGCATTGCTCTGATTCTCAAAACCATAAATCTAGTCAATCCCTGACGAATTCAATGCTGGGAACATTAGGTCTTTGGCAACTTCTGCTTCAGGAGCCAGCTCCCTTTAGTCTACCCCATTTATTAGTTCGCATCCGCGAGGAGACTAACAATGTTCAGGAAGATGATCAAACGATTCTCTCGATGGAGGTTCTATAGTTGATGAAAACGGAGCTGCATGTACCAAGTGACTTGAAGTTTTTGACCATTGTCGAAAGCTGGTTACTGGGAAGTTTGGAAGTGGCATTAGGAGATTCAGTGGATTGGCAATGTCAATCGAGTCGGTTAAGACTGGCGTTAGTGGAAGCCTATTCCAATGTTGTGCGTCATGCTCATCGCGATCAACCCAATTTACCCATCTTGATTCGCTTGGAACTCAAAGAGCGAGACATTGCTTTGGAAATTTGGGATCACGGCAAAGGGTATGACATCACTAACTATAATCAACCCTCTCCAGAAGCTAAACAGGAAAGCGGATATGGCTGGCTGATTATGCAAAAGCTTATGGATAGAGTCGAGTATCGCTTGCAGATCAACGGTCGCAACTGTCTCAAGATGGAAACGAGCTTGCCTAAAGCTGACGAATGATTGCTGATCGCCCCTATTTTTTTGAGACGTATAAATATAACACTTTATCGAATGTGGGGCAGTGATTGTTACAATAATTTACAAAAAAGCCGATATTTCTAATGAAATCTATAAGCTTTGTTAAATTTGCTTGATTTAGATATCTTAATATATAGGATTTTAAATAGTTAAGTCTCAAGAGCGAGTTGACCTATCTGTTTAAGGATGCCCCTTGTTCTCTTGCTGGTGAGCATTTTTAAACGAGAGTTAGCCGTTAAGTTTAGTGCAATCAAAAATTTTGTTCCTATGACACAGCCGTTTATCTTGTCTCCCCGCTACCGACTAGATGACGATTCCCCATGGTTGGAAGGAATTGATCCATCACGCCACTACTGGATTGCCATCAATGGTGATCCGGATATCCAGGTAGCGATTCCAGGATTAACGGTGTCATCACTCAAGGAATGGAAGCAAAGCATTCGGCGGTTCCGAAGTCTTCAACCGGGCGCTCGCATGGAAGTAGTGCGAATTGCCAATACCTTGACCATTGAGTGTATCAGCGCCAACTGCTACGCGATCGCGACTGAAAGTGACGGCGCGGCGGTCTGGCATTTATTTGACCAAGAAGCATTAGAGAGTTTGTTGATGACAGCTCATCCCGATTGGCTTTGTGCACCCAGAGATATTGAGTTGGGGCGTCAACGGCTAGCTCGTTCCTGGGAGCAAGTGGCGGCTTAATTAGTCATTAGTCATTAGTACATTGGTCATTGGTTGATCGTCTGAAGCTGAGGAGTTCTTGAGGTGACGCTAACAGCTTAATTCTGACGAAACTAATCGTTTGTTCAGGAGTGAGAATAAATATCCAGCCCACATTGACACTAAAGAGCGGTGTCTTTACTTTGCCCTTGACTTGAATTTGAGTATCCCCGCTTTCTTGGGGTTCCACAACTCCCGTTTTGGGCAACAGCTGCATATCAATGGCTTCAGCCTTTAGATAGGTTGCGATCGCGGCTTTTCCTTCAATGGGTTCCTCAAACGGCGGCTGCATCACGCCGTTATCAGTAAACAAGGCGGCTGTTGCTTCATAATCGCTAGCATTCATCGTTTCAAAGTAACGCAAAATCACGGACTGGGTAATGCCCTCTATAGTCATTTCAGGTTGTTGGTAGGGGGGAGTAACGGTATGACTTTCATTCATTCATAATATAGAAACTTGCCAAAGTAGGCGGTAGCTGTTGCGCCTCTGTCCATAAAAAATGACCAATGACCAATGACAGATGACAAAAGCAATCAAATTAAGCAAAAAGCGCGATCGCTAGGATTTCATCGCTGTGGTATTGCGGCGGTAGAGGGGAATGCTGACGAACAAGCCACTCAACACCTAAAAACCTGGTTCGCTCAGGGAAATCATGCTGACATGGACTGGATGCAGAATCCTCGCCGCTTGGATATCCATACCTGTATGCCAGGGGTTAAATCAGTTATTTCAGTTGCCCTAAACTACTACACACCTCACCAACGTCCTCAGGGAAACGACTACGCGAAGATATCCCGTTACGCTTGGGGACGAGATTACCATAAGGTAATGCTCAAAAAACTCAAAGCATTGACCCACTGGCTACAAGCCCAAGGGGAAGGAATCCAAGCTCGTTACTATGTAGACACAGGTCCAGTACAAGATAAAGTGTGGGCAGAACGTGCCGGAATTGGTTGGATCGCTAAAAATGGTAATGTAATTACGCGAGAGTATGGCAGTTGGGTGTTTTTAGGAGAAGTTTTAACCAATTTATCTTTGACACCCGATACTCCCCATACCCAACATTGCGGAACCTGTACCCGTTGCCTGGAGGCTTGTCCGACTGGAGCAATTGTTAAACCCTTTGTCGTAGATGCCAATCGTTGTATCGCTTATCATACAATTGAAAATCGAGCGGAGGAACTCCCCCCATCCATCACCCCTCATTTAGAGGGTTGGGTAGCTGGGTGTGATATCTGTCAGGATGTTTGTCCTTGGAACCAACGCTTTGCTCAAGGGACGGATGTAGCCGACTTTGAACCCTATCCTGGGAATGTAGCGCCCAAGTTAGCGGAACTGGCGACACTTTCAGATCACCAATGGCATCAACGATTTCCGGCATCAGCCTTGCGACGCATCAAACCCCAGATGTGGCGACGTAACGCTAAAGCCAATCAACAGAAGTAGACCAACAATGTCGCCATTGGACTTAAGATCGTACAGAATTTTGGTAAAAAGATGAGAATTTTTTCTCAGATCGGTAATTTGATTGCTAATCTAAGCGATAGGAAATGCTTTAGAGCATCTTAATATAGAGAATTCTATAGCCATAAGGGCGAGCCATTATGTCTCAGGACGTCAGTACTCACGAAAAGGCAAACAAGCCATCAACCACCTCCACTACTATCCCGGCTTGGTCAGCCGAAGCCGATGCGGATAAGTTAATGGATGATTTATTTGCAGATCTTGACCGTATCTTGGAAGGGAGTAGCAAATTACCGACGGAACCGACTAAGCCAGACTATGTATCTTTACAGTCGATTGTGATTCCCCCCATCACCGCGCCTCCCGCCGTGATACCTGCTCAAGACTTGGTGGAACAGCCATCTGGAGAGAAAAAGGAAACGTCCCAAACCCAGTCTTCAGAGACGAAAGGGACAAAGAATAGCCGTTCCCATGGCAAAGGATCAGGTTGGTCTATTGATAAATTTTTATTGGTAATGGCTCTGATTTCAGTGGGTCTAACCGCACTGTTGCTACTGATTACCCAGAAACAACGGTTTGCACCCTGGTTGCCCAACTTTATCACCTCATCGTCTCCTGAAACCCAACTCCCCTCAGAAGCGGATTCCGAGTTTGGAGATTATGCTTTGGATGCGCTAAAAAAAATTGACAGTAAAGCTAAAGACAGACAACAAGCCGCGATCGCAGGTGGTGGAAATCCTCCAGTTTCGACCAACTCAGGTGCGAATCCACCGGGTACAATTTTGGAAAGAATCTACTATCCGGTTTATCCACCCCAAAATTCCTGGATACCGCCTGTACCCCCCGCCAACTCCTCGGTAGCCTCTCCGCCAGCCCCAGCCCCTTCACCTGCTGCCAATCCGCCATTACCCACCCCACCACCACCTCAAGTCACTATCCCAACACCGCCACTACCGCCTCCAACGGTTGCTCCAACCTCACCTACAGCATCAGCACCGCCAACAGCATCAGCACCGCCAACGCCACCAGCACCGCCAACGCCACCAGCACCGCCACCGCCGCCTCCGGTCAAACATACTCTAGTGGGAGTGCTAGAGTTAGGCGAACGTTCTGCTGCCTTATTTGAAATTGATGGGATCACTCAGCGAATTAACATGGGTGAAGCCATTGGCACAAGTGGCTGGATGTTAGTTGATATCAACAACGGAGAAGCCATTATTCGACGTAATGGAGAAGTTCGCTCGGTTTACACGGGGCAGACGTTCTAAATTAGAGGTGATTACGAGGCGATCGCATCACACACTCGGCAAAAAAAGTGCCAACCTTCAGCTGTCAAACCCTAAGCGAGTACCAACATGGCAGCTTATACAGTTGCCGAGAAAATGATGCCACAAAAACGCGATCGCGGCTGTTCCGGTACAGTGATTTGCCCCTAATACCTGAACCTGATAGTTCGCCAAGGTTTCCACCGTTGCGTGAGCGCGATCGCGATTTGACTGGCGCGACTGAGTGACGCCTATCGTCGATGAGTGTATTATATGAGTAATTAATTATATAATGTTAAGGCTTTGACTCAAAAATTTTTTTCGGGTGACAAAGTTTCCCCTTCTTTCCCTTGCTCTTCACCGCATCCCCTATCTACCCTATCTCTCCGATTTCGCTCATCTGGCTGATTTCTCCTTGCTCCCCCTACTCCCCTGCTCTCTCAGCCTAATGGCGAAGAAAATGTGTGTTATGTAATAATATGATTAATCAGTCAACGATACCGAACCGCAGAACATTACCCCTTATGCCTAATCGCACAGCGACCAAGACCAAGAAAGCCAATTCAGTATCCGATTGCGGAATCTCCCAACTCTCTCCTGTGGCGTTGACCTTGATGGCAGATTTTTTCAAGGTACTCTCGGAAGTCAGTCGGCTACAGATTGTCTGCTGCTTGAAAGCAGGTGCAAAGAACGTCACGGAGATTATTGAAGAAACCGGACTGGGACAAGCTAACGTATCGAAGCACCTCAAAATACTTAACCAGGCGGGAATTGTTTCCCGTGAACAGCAAGGAGTTTGTGTCTACTATAAGATTGCTAACCCGTTTCTGTTTGAATTGTGCGATCTCGTCTGTGATACTCTCTCCCTGCAAGTGGAGCAGCAAAGCCAACAAATACAGCAGCTAGCCGCGCTACGCCAAAGTCGCAGATAAATTGACCGCCGCGATCAGGGGTATCACTATTTGTAGGGACACGATATGATGTAGTGCCCCTATTCTAGTCTTTAGCATCTACCTATAGAAAGATGCTATTGTAGCCAAATACAGTGATAACTTGTTTGGTGTTACTTAGAATGTAGAGTAGCAGTGGCACGAAACTTGAATCAGAAAAGCCGCGATCGCATGAGCTTCCCGTTAATGGCATGGACAGCGACAAGCCTGTTGGGATGCTGGATTGGCGTTGTTTTAAATCAGCCTGCGATCGCGCAAATTACTCCCGATACTACTTTGGGTGATGAAACGTCGGTATTGACACCGGGCGATAACCCAATAGACATTATGATTCAAGGCGGCGCTCAACGGGATTCTCACCTATTCCACAGTTTTGAACAGTTCAATGTGGAAAATGGACAACGAGTTGATTTCGCTAATCCTGGCGGGATTGAAACCATTTTCACTCGCGTCACCGGTGAAAACAATCCGACTAATATTCTGGGAACCTTAGGCGTCGATGGAGCCGCGAACCTGATTCTGCTGAATCCCAATGGTATCTTTTTTGGCGAAAATGCTCGATTAGATGTGTCCGGTGCATTTCGAGCCACGACAGCAGATAGCATTATTTTTGAGAATGGGCTGGAGTTCAGCGCCACAAATCCTCAAACCCCGTCCCCTTTGCTCACCGTTAATGTTCCCATCGGTTTGCAATTTGGACTTAATCCCGGCACTATTGTCAATCAATCCGTTGCCCAAAGTGGGGGTGAAGTCGTGGGACTGGCTGTGCAAACTGGTCAAACCTTATCCTTAATTGGTGGAGATGTGGAGTTAGCAGGGGGTCATCTAACCGCACCTGGGGGAAAAATTGAACTCGGTTCTGTTTTTAATGGAGAGTGGAACCTAAATTCTCCCCAATCCTCATTCCCCAATGCGACAAGTTCAACATTAGGAACGATTCAACTAATAGAACAAGCTACTGTTAACGCGAGTGGTGAAGGCGGGGGTGAGATCCTCGTACAAGGGCGACAAGTTTCCGTCCAGGATGGGTCACAAATTCTGTCAATTACCCAAGGATCTCAACCTGGAGGTAATTTAACCATAAACGCTTCTGAGTTAGTCGAAGTCGTCGGCGCTTCCCCCAATGGTTTTCCCATCAGTAGTATCAAGGCAAATACAGTCGGTGCTGGCTCAGGGGGAGATTTAACCATAAACACAGGACAACTGCGGGTACAGGGTAGAGGCTTAGTCTCCGCCTCAACCTTTGGAGGTGGAACAGGAGGAGATCTAACGATTCGGGCTTCAGACTCCGTAGAACTGAGTGGTTCGGGATTTGAGGCTTTGCAATTCAGCATTATCTTAAGGGCGTTAGCCACACCCGACTCATTGACACCCGAACTATCAGCACTACTAAAGGTATTAGGTTTACCCCCCCCACCCTTACAAGTGTCCGATATAGAAGGATTTGTTGGAGGCGGACTTTTAGCGGGTACTCAAGGAAGTAGTGCATCAGCATCAGCCGGTCGTTTAACCATTGATACAACTCGCTTGGTGATGCGGAATGGCGCGATCGCGTCTACACCCACAGGCGGTGCGGGGAGAGGGGGAGATGTCTTGGTCAACGCTTCTGAATCCGTGGAAATATCCGGTTCGGCGTTTGTTACTGGGGCGTTTCAAGGAACAACAGGCGATGCGGGGAATATCAGGTTGAATACGCAACGCCTAACCCTAAAAAATGGGGGACTCCTGCAAACGATTACCTTTGGTCAAGGCGATGGCGGAAGTTTGCAGGTGAACGCCTCTGAGTCTGTACAAATGGACAGTACACCCATTGGTGCCCTGGCTCCCACGGGGATTTTTGCCAACAGTATCTTTGGTACAGGGACAGGCGGCGACATCACCGTGAATACAAGCCGGATGATTATGCGCGAAGGGGCGCAAGTGGGAAACCAGACAGGTGCATCAACGGGATTAGGGTTAATCCCGGTGGGGGGTCCAGCCGGAGATGTTGTCATAAATGCAACTGATTTTATTGAAGTTGACGGTGTATCCCCAGATTCTCAATTTATTAGTGGTCCAGGAACCACCAGTTTTAGTGGGGCGCCCGCAGGAGACACAACCGTTTCCACCCGAAATATGATCATTCGCAATGGGGGCAATATCTCAACCACCACTCTGAGTGCAGGAGATGGAGGCAGATTGACGGTTAAGGTGTCGGATACCCTGGAACTCGTTGGTACGGGAAACTTTACGGGTGGAGGAGTCCTCGTAGAAATTCCTAGTAGTTTGGTTTCTTCCTCCGGACGTGCTGACTTTCCCGCCTTGCAAGCCACGGGTGCGGCGGGTGTTTTAACCGTAAATGTAGGTCAACTCATTATCCGAGATGGGGCACAAGTTGCCGTGAATAGTCTGGGTTCTGGGGATGCGGGTACCTTAGAAATTGTCGCCGATTTGATTCAATTGGACAATCAGGGAACGATTAATGCGGCGACGGATTCGGGTCAAGGCGGTAACTTATCCCTAAAAACCCAAAACTTAGTAATGAACCGAGAAAGTCAAATTACCACCAATGCCGGAAATACAGATGGGGGTAATATTACCATCATGACCGATACCTTAGTCGCTCAAGAAAATAGCGATATTACCGCGAATGCTCAACAAGGTCGAGGCGGGCGGGTTAGTATTACGGCTCAAGGTATTTTTGGTACGGAGTTTCGGGAGCAACTAACGCCCCTAAGCGATATTACCGCCACCTCTGAATTGGGTCCTGAATTCAGTGGTACTGTGAATATCGTTATCCAAGGGATTGACCCCTCTCAAGGATTAGTTGATTTCCCCGAAAATTTCACAGATACTAGCACGCTTATTGCCATTGGCTGTGCCGCCGATGAAGGAAATTACTTCGCCCTAACTGGACGTGGTGGCTTACCCGCTAACCCGACTCAACCCCTTGCCAGTGAGACGGTGTGGTCAGATGTACGCAATTTATCGGTGGCGTCTTCTCCATCGCCTGTCGCTAAAACAGAAAACAATTTCCAATTTTCTCGACCTAATCCTCAACCTCAAATTATTGAAGCGCAAGGCTGGATTGTCAATGAAAAAGGTCAAGTTGAATTGGTAGCTAATTTACCAGAAAGTTCCCCTCAAAGTCCTCGATATAAACCACAAACTTGTTCACCTTAAGGAGGTAGAAAAATTAACATTAATGGGGGGGGAATCGTCATTGGTCTGATGTCCTTAGTTCTGACTGGGGCTCATCTCAAATCAAACAAAAAACCTCTGCGTCCCTCTGCGTAAACCTCTGCGCCCCTCTGCGTTAAAAAAACATAATTCCGATGCTAACAGACTAGTCAGGGCGGGTTTAGGAAAATTCGAGGTTTCCTCCTGAACGTTAAGACAGTGCCAAACTCCCTCTCAATACCATGAATGATCACAATTGGGTAAAACTATGAAGTGGGTTCGTCAATTCTTCGGGCTACAGGTTCGGTCGAGTTTTAGACAGTATGCTTCCTCTGTGATCCTGTTTGGGCTAACCCTGTTTCTCGTTACCAGTGTATTACCCGGAATCTCATATCCAGTTGAATCTCTACACATTAGTGGAGACAAGGTAGAAGGCAGATGGCAGAGGGAACAAGGGCGTATTGCCCAAACCGATAAAAGCTTACAGCTTAGAGATACTAGCAACCGCTTAAAAAGCCAAACCCCAAACGCCAAAATTGCCAATTCCCCAACCCCCCTAGAACAAGGAATTGCCGCCTTTGAAGCAGGACGTTTAGCTGAGGCTGTACAACTGTGGCAACAAGCCGCCCAAGACTATGAAGCAAAGAGCGATCGCCTAAATCAAGCCCTAAGTTTAAGTTATCTATCATTAGCTTATCAAAATTTGGGACAAGTCCAGGAAGCAGAACAGGCGATTAACCAAAGTCTTGATCTGTTGCAGCATCAAAACAATTGGGGATCAGGGGGGTTGGCGATTCTGGGTCAAGCCTTGAATACTCAAGGACGCCTACAACTCACCAAAGGACAAGCTGAAGCCGCCTTGGACACCTGGAAACAAGCCACTGACGCTTACACCCGCGCCGGGGATGAAACCGGAAAACTGGGAAGCCAAATTAACCAAGCCCAAGCCCTGCAAACCTTAGGACTCTATCGACGGGCGCAAACCCTCCTTAAACAGGCAAATCAACAACTCCAAGCCCAACCTGACTCCCTGCTAAAAGTTCAAGGATTGCAGAGTTTAGGAATTGCCCTGCAAGAGCTGGGTGATCTTAAAACGTCCCAAACCCTTTTAACCCAAAGTTTAGCGATCGCACAAACACTAAACCCAACTCCGGATACGAGTGCGATTCTGTTGAGCTTAGGGAATGTGGCGAGAGACTTACAAGAAGATGACAAAGCATTAGATTATTACCAGAAAGCAGCTAAAAATGCAACCGATTCGCTGATCCAAATCAAAGCTCAATTGAACCAACTGAGTCTGTTGATCAATACGGAACAAGAGGACGCCGCGATCGCACTATTACCGCAAATCCAAGTTCGCCTCGCCACCCTATCCCCCAGTCGGGCGGCTGTTTATGCTCAGGTGAATTTGGCAGACAGCCTGATCAGGATGGCAAGCGATGTAGAGACGTGCCATGGCACCTCTGGATGTCAAGGAGTGGGTTTAACCGATAACCTTACCCCAGAAACCGACAATCCCGGAAGCGCTAAAGCGCTGACTACGAACGGCGCGATCGCACAATTATTAGCCAAAGCCATTCAACAAGCCAGACAGATTCAAGACGCTAAAGCTGAATCCTACGCTCTGGGTGAATTAGGCAAACTTTACGAACAGCAGCAGCAGTTAGCCGAGGCGCAAAAGCTGACGCAACAAGCGCTGAGTCTGGTTCAAGGAATTAATGCTGGCGATATTGCCTATTTATGGGAGTGGCAACTGGGTCGGATTCTGCAAAAGCAGGGAAATACCCAGGATGCAGTCGCCGCTTATACCGTAGCCGTTGAAACCTTGCGATCGCTCCGCAGTGATTTGATTGCCCTGCCAAATTTACAATTTTACTTTCGAGAACGGGTTGAACCCGTCTATCGTCAACTGGTGGGATTACTCCTAAAATCTGATCCGAGTCAGAAAAACCTGCAAAAAGCCCGTGAGGTGATTGAATCTCTCCAGCTTGCTGAATTAGATAACTTTTTTCGCAACACCTGTATTCAGGCGCAACCCCAGCAAATTGATCAGGTTGATCCCACGGCGGCGGTAATTTATCCAATTATTCTGCCAGACCGTTTAGCCGTGATCCTATCATTGCCAGGACAACCCCTGCGCCATTATGAAACCCAATTACCAGAAACAGAGGTCAACAACGCCTTTATCCAGCTCCGCAAATTCCTCAATCCCGTGTTGTCGGACAAACAACGATTACGCTTTTCCCAAGACATTTATGACTGGCTGATTCGACCCATAGAAGTCGAGTTAGCTGACAGTGAGATTAAAACCCTCGTCTTTATCCTGGATGGGGCTTTGCGAAATCTGCCCATGGCAGCCCTTTACGATGGAGAACAGTATCTGATCGAAAAATACAGTATCGCGGTGAGTCCCGGATTGCAACTATTAGAACCGCGTGCGCTAGATCGAGAACGGCTTCAGGCATTAATTGGTGGACTCAGCGAGGAACGTCAGGGGTTTTCTGCCTTACCTGGAGTCGAGTTAGAACTGAGTAAAATTGCGGATAAAGTGCCGTCTGAGATGCTTTTCAATCAAGAATTTACCACAACCACACTTAAGCAGGAAATTAGTGCTGTTTCTTTCCCAGTAGTTCACCTTGCCACCCATGGTCAGTTTAGTTCCGAGGTGGAAGATACATTCATCTTGACGTGGGAAGGGCAAGTCAATGTCAATGATTTGGATCAATTACTGCAAGTTCGAGAACGAGAGGATAGCCAACCGATTGAATTACTGGTTCTCAGTGCTTGCCAAACCGCAACCGGGGATCAGCGAGCCGCCTTGGGATTAGCGGGTGTTGCGGTACGTTCAGGCGCTCGCAGCACTCTGGCAACCCTGTGGTCAGTTCGCGACCAATCAACGGCTCAACTCATGGCTGAGTTTTACCAATCCCTGACTCAATCTGAGAATAGCAAAGCGGAATCTCTGCGTCAGGCACAGCTTTCTATCTTGAAAAACCCTGAGTATGAGCATCCTTATTATTGGGCGCCGTTTGTTTTGGTGGGCAATTGGCTTTAGAGCGGCGCTTGGTGTAATATCATGTCCGCTTGATCATTCGTCTATCGGTCACTGAAACAGTGCTTTTTGGACAGTTACCGACCGATAACCTTGGCGAGGCTAACTTTACCCCAGAAATGGGTGAAAACCGGAGGGGCAACCATACCCCTCCACCCCGAAAGGGGTATGCTTCTTAAACCGCTACCGCGTGTTCCTCCCTGGTCTAAAGCTTGCCCGATAAGCGAAGCGAAGGGACACAGGGTTTCCCACAACGAAGGATTTTTATGAGGAATTTCATTGGGGGGCAAGTTAAACTGAAATTTTGCACTCCAGCGAGCAATGGGGATTATTGGGAATAATCCAATGGAAAAACCCGGCTTTTTCACGAATACCCTGGTTTTTATTGAGAATCGTGCCAGATTGGAGCTAAGGTTCATCAAAAACCCTTTATGGGCTTCAAAATTGTTTAAGATAATAGTGTCACTCGCCAAGGCATTCACTGTTGAAGAGGATTATTATCGTGACTTGGCAACGTTACTACATTTATATCAGCTTATTTCTCCTCAGTCTGTTGTTGAACATCCTGCCGATTGAGGGGTTATCCGTGCAGGCGCAAGAGATTGCGCCGAGTAAAAGCCTATCTAGTCGTTCGATAGTGACGGTAAGATTCTCACCGCCACCGACAGGTGAGCAACCCTTACCCGGTAATCGGGAGGGGGGAGGGACTCGTGATGGCGGATGTCCTCAAGATGCTAAAGGACTCAATCTGGCGATTACTTCTGTAATGCCCGCGACTCACCAAGGATTGACCGTGGCTGAACGCCCTACCTTTTTTGTTTACGTTCCTAAAACCACGGCGAAGCAGGCACTCTTTGTGCTTAAGGATAAAAATGAAGATTATTATTACGAAACAACCTTGCCCATGCCCAAACAAGCAGGGATTCTCCGCGTAAACCTCCCGGATGAGGCATCAGGGCTAGAAGTTGGTAAAACGTATCATTGGTCATTTCTGATGATTTGTGGCGAGCAAGTCATGCCAGATAGTCCCGGAGTTCAAGGAGTGATTAGACGGATTAAGCCGAATGGAACATTAAATCAGCTAGACGGAGAACCTCTGCTGGAACAGGCTCTCCGGTATGGGGAAAATGGTATTTGGTTCGATACTCTGACAACCCTGGCTCAACTTAGACAATCTAATTCAGAGGATTCCTCCTTTCAAGTGGCTTGGGCAGACTTGTTAAAATCGGTAGGACTCGACGCGATCGCGACTCAACCCCTGGTTAATTAATAGGATGTAATGATGAAAATATCCCATCTGTAGGGGCGCACCGACGTGCGCCCTTTATCCAATGGTGTTTTTGCTGCCCAGATTCAACGCATTGAGTTGAGCTTGGGCTTTTTGTAGAGATTCATACCATTCCTTTTGCGGATCACTATCGGCAACAATGCCAGCACCAACTTGTCCCCAAACCGTTGCCCCAGGTTTAGAATTGCCCGATTTACGATACAACAACGTGCGAATCAAAATATTTAAGTCGAGATTTCCCCGCCAATCTAAATAACCGCAAGAACCATAAAATAAGTTGCGCTTGACAGGTTCAAGCTCTTCAATAATTTCCATACAGCGAACTTTAGGACAACCCGTAATGGTTCCCCCAGGAAATACACCGCGAATCAAGTCTATCGGGTCACACTTAGGGCTGAGTGTACCAATAATATTACTAACCAAGTGCATGACGTGGCTGTAGCGTTCAATACTAAGAAGTTCATTCACTTGTACAGTCCCCCATTCACAAACTCTGCCGATATCATTGCGCTCTAAGTCAACTAACATGATATGTTCGGCTCTTTCCTTAGTATTGGCAATTAACTCTTGGGCTAACTGTTCATCCTGAGTCGAAGTAGCACCGCGTTTTCGCGTTCCAGCAATCGGTCTAGTCTCAACTTTTTTGCCTGATAATTGAATCAATCGTTCAGGTGAACAGCTAATCATTGCCCCCCACGGAGTTTGCCAATAACTGGCAAAAGGGGAAGGATTAATCTGTTGCAACGCTCGATAGATTGACCAGCTATCCAAAGCGGTATGTGCTTCAAACCGTAACGACAAATTTGCCTGAAAGATATCGCCAGCTTGAATATAGTTTTTCGCTTGCTGCACCGCTGCTATATAATCGTGCTGAGAGATTTGAAAAATAGGAGTAATGGGATTACTTTTGTCCGGTTTTGGTAAATCCTGTACTCCTATCTCTCTATCAGCTTGTTTTAGCTGACGTTGCAAGGAGTCAAGTTGAGCCGAATCTGTCGTCGCTAACCAGAGAACTTGCTGGTGATGATCTAGCACAGCAAAGGATTCCGGTTCATACCAGTAGGCGATGGGGAAAGGAAGGGGATCGGTGTTTAGTTGGGGGAGTTGCTCAATCTCCCAGGCTAAGTCATATCCCAGCCATCCTAACCAACCCCCTGTAAAGGGAAGGAGAGCAGGAACCAGTGATTGAGCCTTTTGCACTTGAAGCAGGCGGCGTAGGAAGGGTAGAATGTCTCCCACAGACGGTGTCCAGAGCTGAGGTTGATGCTTAATAAAGCGAGGAAAACCCGCACAAATAGAATATCGAGCTAGATGGGTATTATTTGGCGTCACGGGGCTTTCTAGGAGAGTAGCAATGTGATAATTTTCAGCCAAGTTTCTTTCTAGAGCTGAATCTCCTGTGGGATGAAGAAATAGCGCCTCGAAGACGTGGGAACCACTACGCTTAGCCAAAGGAAGCTTGCGCCAATGCCAAGGTTGTATGGGTTTGAGGGAGGATGGGCTAGGGAGCATGTCAGGGGCGATGTCGGACAAGTTTTTTCCTTATTTTGCGCCTTTTGGTTACAATATTTTTATACATCAATCCTCTATAGACAATAACAATTTAGCAGTTTCCTGGGCGAGTCAATCTACCTATACGTCTTTACGCTAATAATTCGGAAGCAATAGGTTAAACAGAACTTGATTGAAGAACCTGTGTCTATAAAATAGCGGCGATTTTTAAGCCAAAAGGTAATGAATGAATCGATAGCATTTTTCCAAACAGGGCTACCCGAAGGTCCAATTGTAGCGTTTACTATTCTGCTGTTAGTCAGTTTAACCATTCCGCCGTTGTTCGAGCGTCTGGGATTGCCTGGGTTAGTCGGATTGCTGTTGGCAGGAGTCATTCTGGGTTCCAATGGTTTGCAGCTATTAGATGCTGACAGCGAAACCATGAAGCTGCTATCAGATATCGGCAAAATTTACCTAATGTTTGTGGCTGGGCTAGAAATTGACTTGGTGCAGTTCCGCAAGAAAAAACATCGCTCCTTAGTTTTTGGATTAATGACCTTTATCGTACCACTTGTCACCAGTATGATGATTGGACGATTATTTGGTTTTGGGTGGAATACATCCCTGCTGATGGGTTCTTTATTTGCCTCCCATACTCTGTTAGGGTATCCCATCGTCCAGCGCTTGGGTTTAGTTGAGAAAGAATCAGTCATTGTTACCATTGGCGCGACAATCTTTACCGATATTAGTGCGCTGCTTGTCCTAGCACTATGCGTTTCGATTAATGCGGGAGAGTTTTCTCTCTATAGTTTGATTCAGCAATTGGTTTCATTAGCCATTTACACAGCCATCGTTTTATTTGGCTTTGACTGGGTGGGGAAGGAACACTTTCGGCGGACGGGAGATGATGAGGGTAATCAGTTTTTGTTCGTACTTCTGGCGGTGTTTCTAGCGTCAGTGGGGGCGGAGATTATTCAGATTGATCAGATTGTTGGTGCATTTATGGCGGGTTTGGCGGTTAATGATGTGGTGGGAAACTCACCCGTTAAAGAAAAAGTGGAGTTTGTGGGCAGTGTTTTATTTATCCCCTTTTTCTTTGTAGACATGGGTTTACTCCTAGACATTCCCGTGTTTATCGAAAGCCTCACCACCAGTTTTTGGCTAACCCTGGCAATTGTCGTGGGATTGCTGGGGAGCAAATTTTTCGCTGCCGCGATCGCGAAATTCCTCTATCATTACAGTTTTGACGAGATGATGGTAATGTGGTCTCTGTCTGTACCCCAAGTCGCCGCCACACTAGCCGCCGCCTTGGTTGGTTTGCAGGTAGGGTTAATCACGGAAACCGTATTTAACAGCATCATTGTTTTAATGCTGATCACCTCTATCCTCGGTCCCCTACTCACCGGAAAATTTGCCCCGAAACTTCCTTTACCCAAACCCAGCCCGAAAACTAACCAGTCTAAACTGTGGTGGGAAAATCATCGCTTTGAACGTTTAGAGGAACAAGAATCGGTTCCGTTTACGATAGTCGTGCCTGTTAGCAAAAGTCAAACCAAGGGGTATTTGATGGAAATGGCAGCACTGCTAGCGCATCATCAATCCGGTCAAATTATACCTCTATCTATCTCTCCATCTCATACCTACATGGATGAACCCCAGATGCAGGTTAACCTGCGACAAAGTCGGCGACTCCTGAACAAAGCGCTAACAGTTAGTTCTGAGTTTGAAGCCGAGGCGAAACCTGTACTGCGAATTGAGAATGACATCGCCTCTGGAATTGTTCACACCGCCCGGGAACAAGATGCCAGTTTAATTGTCATGAGTTGGCGCAAAAATACAGGATTGCGGGCACGTTTGTTTGGTACGATTATTAACCGGGTATTTTGGGCATCTCACTGTCCAGTTGCGGTGATGCGACTCTTAGATGAGCCAGTCAACCTGCGTAAAATCTTGGTGCCCGCGAAAAACTTCTCGCCGCAGACAATCCGCACGGTGAGGTTTGCTCAACTCCTGGCTGATACCCATCAAGGGGAGGTGAAACTGCTACACGTTTGTCCGGTTAAAACAGCATCCTCCGAAATGGCGGCGATTGAAGACGAGTATATTAATGTGTTGAATGTTACTGGAGATCATGTAAAACCAACAGTGCAAGTGATTCAAAGTGACGATGTGGTGCTGGCGATTCTGAAGGTGGCTCAGTTAGCGGATATGGTAATTTTGCGCTCTTTGCGTCGCCGTACTATTGCTGGGTTAGCGGTGAGCGATATTACCACACAATTGATAAAGGAACTCACCTGCTCATTGGTGTTGTTTGGGGAACCGTATTGAACAGGTATGTTCTTGTTGCGATCGCCTCCTCCTAATCAAGATTTATGAAAAGAGCGATCGCATTCATTTTATCGCTCTACGCTTGCTTTTTCTTCAGGATTGAACCGACTCCCATTGCACCGAATGCCAATACACCCAAAACAGAAGCAGGCTCTGGTACTGATGTTTTGGCACTAACTGTAATCTCCCCAGAATTTCGATCTAATTGAATTGAAGTTGCTATTTGATCGACATCCTGACGCAATTCCAAGAAGCTACCAATCTCTCCAGATAAGAATTGTTCTCCGATTACACCCGTACCCCCTCCGACGTTAAAATTACCAAACAGGGTTTGAGTCGAAGTATCAAAATTAAATTGGAAAAAAGGAGATTCAGATGCTCCGTCAGTCACTGTATTAAACGACTGGAGCGGATTGTTGTTTGGATCGAAGAAAGAAACCATTAAGGATTGTAGGTTGTTCGTCGCTCCAGCACCACTCTCGGAAATAATGGTTGGAGCTGTGGTTTCGTCGTAGCTGAACATCCCCGTTGCTGAATAACCCGTATCCCCCTGCCAATTAAAGTTGAACGAGATCGCTTGGGCTTGTTGAGCGATCGCCATCGATAAAGCCGCCGAAGTCGCAGCGGTAACGGCAATTTTCTTGAAAATGTTTTGCATGACTCTCATTAAAATGGTGCTGTAAACCAAAGAATATACCATGGATTACTTTACTTCGCCAATGCTAATGAGTCAAATAAAGATTTGATGAAGTTGCGGTCAAACTAGGAAGTTTTGTGAATCGATAATTAATCTTAAGTTAACCTGGCGGTTTTGATGGGCTGGCAGGGTAAACGCATATTGTCAATAAGCAGGGTTTTTAGCACAACAACTCGGCTTTATTGTTTCTTATTGACAAAGAGTATTCTATTTTCAATTCGCTGGGGGAAGTGGAGCTAACCCTGGCAATTGTCGTGGGATTACTGGGAAGTGTTTTAGGGCAATCGCAGAAGCGGCACAGTTGCCAGTCCTGTCTCTGGCAATCCCTGATTTCAAGCGATAGCTAAATCAGGGTTGTTGAAAGTTGTGGCGGTTTACCTGAAAAGGAAGCAGTCAAGCCCGATTATATATCAGTCATTGTTATCATTAGCACAACAATCTTTACTCATCACAGTACAGTTTTAGCCTAATATGAATCCCTACGCTATTATTCATCAAACTCAACGCCAACGAGTCAGCGATGGTATGACGCGATCGCTCCTGGAAGACTGTGAGAATACCCCCCGCATCCTGGTACTCGTTTGGTCTCAACTGGGTGACTTTGACAGCCTAGAATACGCCTTCTGGTTACAGCGAGAGGCTGAACAGTTGCGGGCGAAGGGAATCGCCATTCGCGCTGTGGGGATTGGCAATCTCGATTCAGGAAAACAGTTTTGTCACTATACCGGATTTCCGGCGGAGTGGTTGTTTGTTGATCCAAATGCCCAATTGCATCGCCAGCTTAACCTTTATCCGGGGTTGAATTTTAAACTTCCTGGACTTTCTACCACTCAAACGGCTTGGCTCAACTTATTATTGATGTGTGCGGGTATTGGTAGCCCAGGTACACTGGCTGAAGTGTTTCGCGGCTATCGGGGCGATCGCAACGCACCTCAGCTGATTGGCGATGAGGAAGTCATCAAAGCGAAACCCTTACCCCCTCTCAAAGGCTCATTTTTTCAATTCGCTGGGGGAAGTGGATATCAGCGCCCCTTTGAACTAGCTACCTTGAGACTACGGAATATGGTGGAAGTTTTGGGCAATTGGAAAACTTATGTTCCTAATCCCGCCTATATGACACAGCGAGGTGCCACATTCCTATTTGATGCAGACGGTAACGTATTGTATGAACATCGCGATCGCGCAATTCTCGGCTTTGCTGCAAATATGAGTCGCCCCTTATCATTTTTATATGAAAAAGGGTAGGAGGGTAGAAGGGTAGCGATCGCATCGATTTCGGAATAAAAGTGCAGACAATTGGTGATTGAGTAAGAAAGAAAGTTTTATGTAGGGGCGGGTTTTACTATTATCATTTTTTACCTCACCCAGATGTAACTAAACCCGCCCCGATGTAGAGACGTAGCATACTGCGTTTCTACAGTTCCTCTTCACAGATATACCCTAATCATGAACTATTCTTTTACCAAACAAAAATATCATGTCCTCTGGATTCCTAGCAATATTATCCTCACCCTTCTCACCCTCATCAGCGCAACCAATGCCGAAATAATCCCTGACACAGATAATTTTTCAACCAATACCAACGTTACCAATGGTGTAATTCAAGGAGGAATCAGAGTCGGGAATTCTCTCTTCCACAGTTTTGATGAATTTTCTATTCCGACAAATTCACAAGCCGTCTTTCAACTAAACACCCCAAACCTGGACATAGAAACTATTATCAGCCGCATCACGGGTGACAAGATATCCCTTATTGATGGCATCATTGGTGCGGATGGCACAGCCAACCTAATGCTGATTAATCCCAACGGAATTATATTTGGTGCCAATGCTCAACTCAATATCGGTGGCTCTTTCTTAGCCAGTACCGCCAACAGTGTTATCTTTCCTGATGGCAGTGAATTCAGCACCACCAATCCCCAATCACCGCCCCTTTTAACCATTAATGTACCAATTGGCTTGCAGTTTGGTTCCAATCCGTCGCCGATTATTCATCAAACAAATAGTAACTTATCAGTAAACCCCGGTCAAACCTTGGCACTTGTGGGCGGAAATTTATTATTAAATGGAGCAAATCTAACAGCAGCGCAAGGGCGAATTGAATTGGGGAGTGTGGCGAGTTCGGGACGAGTTAATCTGACTCCTCTAACCACAGGTTTTGCCTTGGACTATTCAGATATACAACAGTTTGGCACCATTGACTTAACCAATGGAACCGCTGTCAATACCAGTGGTTTAGGTGGTGGCACAATTCGGGTGCGGGGAGGAGAAGTCACCCTGACTCAAAACTCAAACCTAGTGGCGGAAACCCTCGGTAATGTGAACGGCGGCGGGATTGATATTCAGGCGAATCAGGTGAAACTGCAACAAGGTGCGTTTGCGTCTACCTCTACATTTGGTACAGGTGCAGGAGGAAATCTTACCATTCAGGCTGAGCGAGTGGACGTGACTGGTACAACCCCTCTAGAACCCTCACAGCAGTTTCTATCCGGAACCTTTGACCCATTTAATTTAAGTAATGGTTTATTTAGTTTTAGTGGTGGACAGGGTGATGCTGGACATTTAACCCTTGAAACCAATCAATTGATTGTACAAAATGGCGCGACTCTCCTCACCACAGCCTTTGCAGAGGGGAATGGTGGTGACTTAACCTTAAACGTCTCAGAGTTCGCAGATTTAACCCGTGGGTCTCTCTTACTGACCGGAACTACGGCGAAAGGAAACGCCGGGGATTTCCAAATTACCGCGAATCAGTTGCGAGTGCTAGAGGGTACATCATTAAGCACCACACCTAGCGCGATGAGTCAAGGTCAAGGGGGGAATTTAACTGTAACGGCTGAATTCGTGGAACTCAGAGGAACCCCAGCCAACGCCGTTGTTCCAGGAGGGTTGTTCACAGCTACCCTGGGTGCAGGGGATGCGGGTGATTTTACCCTAAATACAGGTCAACTCATTGTTGCTGATGGGTCACAAATCTCAGCCGCTGCGGCGGGTGGAGGACGGGGGGGAAATCTCCGGGTTAACGCCGATACGGTGGAATTGAGGGGTGTTTCTGCTGATGGTCAGTTTTTGAGTGGTTTGTTTACCTCGTCATCGCTGTTAACCGTAGCAGGACAAAGGGGAACAGCACCCGCCGGAGATTTAATGATTACCACGCGACGCTTAAGTGTGCGGGATGGCGCTCAAATTTCCGCCGCTACAGGGAGTGCAGGGACAGCCGGAACCTTAAATATCAATGCTTCTGAATCGGTAACGGTGGCGGGTGTGGCGACGGGTGTTGCTCCCTCTGTCGAAGGAGTCTCCTTTGGCATTATTGGTGATGGTATCGTACCGAGTGCAATTGAAGCCAACACCAGTGGTGCAGGCGGTGCTGGGGATTTGCAGATTCAAACGGGACGGTTAAATGTGTGGGATGGCGCGGAAGTTGGCGTCAGGGGGACAGCATCGGGTGCTGCAGGTAATTTAGATATAATAGCCGATTCGATTTGGCTGGACAATCAAGGGGCAATTAGTGCAGCTACAGTGGCGGGGACAGGGGGAAATATTCGACTCGAAGCATCGAATGTGCTACTGCGGCGCAATAGTCGGATTACGACGAATACAGAGAACAGTGATGGGGGTAATATAACAATCGATACCAATACTCTAGTCGCGATCGATAATAGTGATATCACGGCTAATGCTCGTCAAGGTCGAGGCGGTCGTGTTAGTATTACGGCTCAGGGTATTTTTGGCATTCAGTTTCGGGATGAACTTACCCCAGATAGCGATATCACCGCCACATCAGATTTAGGACCACAATTTAATGGTCTGGTGACTTTAAATATTCAGGGGATTGACCCGAATCGGGGATTAGTTCAGTTACCGGAAAATTTCACTCAACCCAGTAATCAAATTGCCACAGGTTGTGTCGCTGAAACAGGAAATTCCTTGGTCATGACTGGACGAGGTGGACTACCCGAAGACCCCAGCCAAATTTTACGCGGTCGAACCCTTTGGCAAGATTTGCGTTCTCTTGATTTGGATGAAGAAAATCTGGGGGAGACGGGACGTGCACAGAATCGACAGCAATTCCCATCGATAGGTTTTTTGGGAATCGAATCCTCACTTTTAACGACCTCACCAAGAAAGAAAATACATCCAGAGAAAAACTTGACCCCTGTGGAAGCTCAAGGATGGGTGATTGATGCAGATGGCAATGTCGAACTGGTGGCTAATATGCCCAATGATAGACTGGGTGTTGTTGATTTGCCCAGAACGTCTAATTGTTATTAAATAAGACGGTAGGTTGGGTCGAGGTACGAGACCATCACATATCAGCACTTTTATGCAGCAAAGACTATTTATCTGGCTAACAGGGAATCTGTTTGTGGGTCTGCTGGCTTCGACTAGTATGGCTCAATCCCAGGTTATACCCGATGATACATTGCCCCAAAATACAGTTGTCACTAAGAATGGTAATATTACTGAGATTCAAAGTGGGACAAGAGTAGGGGATAATCTCTTCCACAGCTTTGAGGAGTTTTCTGTTCCTGAACGTTCAACAGCATTTTTTAATCTGGAAACGATAAATCAGGATGTACAAAATATTATTAACCGGGTTACGGGAACTAAGGTATCAGAAATTAATGGCACAATCCAGATTAACAATCCAGCTAATTTATTTTTAATTAATCCTCAAGGCATTATCTTTGGCGCGAATGCGAAACTCGATATTAGCGGCTCATTTTTAGCCAGTACTGCCAATAGTATCCAATTTCCAGATGGGCGTGAATTTAGCGCCACTAATTACTCAACCCCACCCTTATTATCAATTAATGTTCCCATTGGCTTGCAATTTGGTTCAAATCCGGCTCCTATTGAGAATCAATCGACTGGTGGCTTACAAGTTAAACTGGGTCAAACCTTAGCCCTAGTCGGTGGTGAACTGCGGTTTCCGGGAGGGCATTTGACAGCCCCCCAAGGGCGAATTGAATTAGGTAGCGTTGGTGAGAATAGTTTCGTCCAGATTACGCCAACTATTAATGGCTTCACTCTGGGATATGAGGGGGTAGAGAATTTCCAAGATATTCACCTTTCCCAACAATCTGTCGTAGACGCCAGTGGTACAGGTGGCGGTTTTATTCAAGTCCAAGGCGCTCAAGTGAACCTGACACAAGGGTCACAAATTCGTGCAGATACACGGGGTAATATTAACGGTGGTGATATTACGATTCAAGCTGAACAATTGAACCTCCAAGAGGGCGCTTTTGTTTCCGCGTCTACCTTTGGTGATGGCGCGGCTGGTTCGTTGATGGTGAATGCTTCATCTGTGGAAATTATTGGGACGAGAAATCTACAAGAGGTGTTGGATAAGCTTTTTAAGACAAGAACCATTACTCTAGATGAGTTGGGTAGTGGTCTATTTTCTCTAAGTTTCGGTTCTGGTGCTGCGAATCACTTAATTATTAATACTGAAATATTGAATGTGCGGGAGGGAGGTTTTATTTCCACTTCTTCCTTTAGCACGGGTTCGGGCGGCGATATGATAGTGAGGGCATCTGAATCGGTGGAACTGGTGAGTTCAGAACTGTTTGCTGATAGTTATGGGCAGGGAAATGCGGGTAAATTGACCGTACAAACCCGACAGTTAATAACTAGAGACGGGGGTGGAATATTTAACTCTACGTTTGATACAGGGCGTGGCGGAAATGTGTTGATTCAAGCATCGGATTCTATTGAACTGATTGGTACAACACCAGATGGTCGATTCAAAAGTGCTATTGCTTCTAATGCTTTTGAGGATGCGACTCAAGCCACGGGAAATGTGAGCATTGAAACTCGACGCTTAATCATTCGCGAGGGGGCGGGAATTGGCGCGGCTACATTCGGTACAGCTCAAGGCGGAACGGTGAAGATTCAGGCGTCAGATAGTGTGGAACTGATTGGTACTTCAGCGAATGGTCGAGAATTGAGTAGTTTGAATACACAAAGTTTTGGCAAAGGCGCTGCGGGTGATATTGAAGTCTATACTAGACAATTAGTGCTGCGGGATGGCGGAGTTATCTCAACCACGACGCAAAATGCTGGGCGGGCGGGACGATTGGTGGTTAGAGCATCGGAGTTTGTGGAACTGAGTGGTATTTCCGCCGATGGTCAGTTTCCCAGTAGTATGCGCTCAGATGCGTCTTCTGATTCTGTTCCCAGTGGCTTTATTCCGCCACCTCTGACTGAGGTATTGGGGGAAGCGGGGGATGTGACGATTGAGACAGGACGTTTAATTATCCGAGATGGAGCCGAAGTCACGGTTAATGGAGAAAAGTTAGCCGCCGCAGGGAATTTGAGAGTTGATTCTGACTTGATTTGGTTAAGGAACGGTGGTACAATTTCAGCGACTACGCGGGCGGGGACAGAGGGAAATATCATTCTGCAAACGCAGAATTTGTTGCTACAGAATCAGAGTCAAATCAGCACGAATGCTGAGAATGCTAATGGCGGTAATATTACAATTGATACAGGTAATTTAGTGGCACTTAATAATAGCGATATTAGTGCGAATGCTCAAGCGGGAGCAGGGGGTCGGGTTACGGTTAATGCGTTTGGTATTTTTGGTACGCAATTTCGAGAAGCGTTAACTCCAGAGAGTGATATCACGGCGACATCAGCACTTGGAGCTGAGTTTAAAGGTAGGGTCAATATCAATATAGAGGAGATTGATCCCAATCAAGGATTAGTCCGCTTACCCGAAAACTTTACTGAACCCAGGAACCAAATTGTCACAGGTTGTGCTGCGGATCAAGGCAATTCTTTTGTGGTGACTGGACGGGGAGGTTTACCTGAAGATCCCACTCAAACTCTGCGAGGTCGAACCATTTGGCGGGATTTGCGGACGCTGGTGTTAAATGAAGATGAAGGAGATCAGGTAGAGACGTTCTCTGGAACCTCTGGGAGCGGGGCTAGTAGAGACGTGACCGTGGAACCTCTGGGAGATAGGGGAGAATCTCCTTCTGAGCGTCGCTCGTCTATTGTAGAAGCTCAAGGATGGATTATTAATTCCCAAGGTCAGGTTGAGTTGGTGGCTCATGTCCCTGAGGTTAATCCCCAAAGTCCCTGGTATAAAACAGCAACATGCTTAAATGAGTAATCACCTTGTGGTCATGGCGATTAAAATCGCTGCTACACAAACAAAGTCCGCCTGCGCGGACTGGATTAGAAAGGGGATAGTTATTGGTACAGCAGCATTAAAAGCATTACCCTTCTACCCCCTCACCAAGATGCAATGACAATGCTATTGGATTTGATATTATGACATTGTTGCCCCGCATCAGACTGAAAACAGTTATTATAAGGCGATCGCGAACTCAAACAATAGCGTCAGTCTCCTCACGGCTCAAGGCTTTCAGTCGCTGTATCGGGTTAGGATTACTCACATTGTTCCTGATAACGTGGGTTTTTCCCACCCAAGCGCAGTATCCGCCGATACCGCTTACAGAACTAACTCAGACTCAATTCTTGAGTAGGGAACAGGGAATAGGAAACAAACAACAGGGGGATTTGAACTCAGTTCAGGAGGATGACAATGCTTTAACTCAACTTGAACAAGGCAAAGCTCTCTACTCGGCGGGGCGTTTTTGGCAAGCGATTACGGTTTGGCAACAGGCGATGCAAGCTTATCAAGATCGAGGCGATCGCATCCACTATGCCCTTAGTTTAAGTTATCTCTCCTTAGCCTATCAAGAGTTGGGACAATGGCAGGAGGCGGAACAAGCGATTACCCAAAGCCTAAATTTAGTGGCTAATCTCCTCAAACCCACCCGCAATCATCAACGCCTTCTCGCCCAACTTCTGAATACTCAAGCCAGTCTCCATTATGCTCAAGGACAAATGGAAGCGGCTTTAGAAACGTGGAAACAGGCAGAACAGGCGTATCAAGAGGCGGGTGATCAAACAGGTGTATTCGGGAGCCAAATTAACCAAGCCCAAGTCTTACAAGCATTGGGACTCTATCGGCGATCGCAGATTACCTTAGAGCGAGTGAAAACCCAGCTCCAAACTCAACCCGATTCCTTACTCAAAGCCGCCGGATTACGGAGTCTGGGCGTTGCGTTGCAAGTGGTGGGTAATCTAGAGGAATCACAACAGGTTTTGCAACAAAGTTTGGCAATAACTCAGGGTTTCGATGCAATAGCTGACCAAAGTGCGACGCTATTTAGCCTGGGAAATACGGCGAGAGCGCGACAAGACTTTGAAGATGCGATCGCCTATTATCAACAAGCCGCCTCAACAGCAACCACCCCTCTGACTCAAGTTGAAGCCCAACTCAACCAACTCAGCCTGCTGATTGAAACCCAAAATTGGACAGACGCCCAAACCTTAGTCCCCCAAATTCAAGCTGAATTATCTAATTTACCCCTAAATCGGGCGGCGGTTTATGCTCAAGTGAATTTCGCCGAAAGCTTGATGAAAATGGGAAGCCATGTAGAGACGTTGCATGTAACTAAACCCGCCCTGCTTGGGGAACAGGGTAGAATTTCTCAATCACTAATCACTAATCTGGGAACCGGCGCTAAAGCGCAACTACAAACGATCGCACAATTATTAGCCAGAGCGATTCAACAAGCCAGACAGCTTAATGATAAGAGATCTGAATCTTACGCCCTCGGTCAATTGGGACATCTTTATATGCAGACACAGCAGTGGTTAGAGGCGCAAAGGTTAACTGAGGAAGCATTAAGTTTGGCGCAAGGAATACAAGCCACTGAAATCACCTATCGTTGGCAATGGCAATTGAGTCAGATACTCCAATACCAAGGTAATCTGACAGGCGCGATCGCGGCAAATCGGGACGCGGTTTATACCCTGCAATCCTTACGCAGTGATTTGATGGCGATTAATCCTGATGTGCAATTTTCTTTTCGGGAAACCGTTGAACCCATTTATCGGAATTTAGTGGAATTGCTCTTAAGCAATCAGCCCACACCAGAACAGCTTCAACAAGGGCGTGAAACCATTGAATCCCTAAGATTGGCGGAATTGGAGAACTTCTTTCGGGAAGCCTGTTGGCAAGTTCAACGCCAAACCATTGACCAGATTGATCCCCAAGCTTCAGTCATTTACCCGATTATTTTACCGAATCATTTTGCCGTTATTGTCTCCCTACCCGGAAAACCCCTGCGCTATTTCCAAACGGAGTTAGCTCAAACTCAAATAGATAGTACCATTGAGCAACTCCTACAAGCCTTAAATCCAGCTTGGTCAAACAAAGAACGGTTACGCCTTTCCCAACAACTTTATGATTGGTTAATCCGACCGATTGAAACTGAGTTAAGGGAGAATGAGATTAAAACCCTCGTCTTTGTTTTGGATGGTGCTTTACGGAATTTGCCCATGGCGGCGCTTTACGATGGACAGCAGTATCTGATCGAGAACTATAATATTGCTCTATCCCTAGGATTACAACTAATCGAGCCGCGATCGCTCTACCCGAAGCAACTAAAAACCTTAACGGCTGGACTTAGCGAGGCGCGGGATGGTTTTCCGGCTCTCCCCGCCGTGGAGTTGGAAGTGCAAAGCATCGCCGCACAAATTCCTTCGACTATCCTCCTGAATCAACAGTTTACCCCTCAAACTCTGCAAGAGCAAATTGAGGCGAATCCATTCCCAGTGGTTCACTTAGCGACTCATGGACAGTTTAGCTCCAAAGCAGAGAACACCTTTCTACTCACTTGGAATGGTCGCATCAAGGTGAAAGATTTGGATCAACTCCTGCAAGTCAGACAGCGACAGGATACCAACCCGATTGAACTCCTTGTCCTCAGCGCTTGCCAAACGGCGACAGGGGACAAGCGAGCGGCTTTGGGACTTGCGGGATTAGCCGTGCGATCGGGCGCTCGTAGTACCCTAGCAACCTTGTGGTCAGTTAATGATGAATCGACGGCTCAGTTAATGGTTGAATTTTATCGACAACTCACCCAATCTCAAGTCAGTAAAGCCCAAGCCCTGCGTCAGGCTCAACTTACTCTCCTACGTCAATCTAATTATCAGCATCCCTTTTACTGGGCGCCCTTTGTCTTAGTCGGAAATTGGCTTTGACTCACATCCTGTTCCCTGTTGCCGATTACCTCATATTTACAAAAATAAAGATAGGTACGGCTCATCGAACCTTATGATACGATACTTAGTATTAAAAACTCATGAGGGGTGTGACCCCACACTCCAAAATAAAAACTAACTGTTACAAGGGGTGACACATCCAGGGTGGTAGGTACTCTCTAATCCTTCAGTTGCTCTACTAGGGAATTGGTATACTCAAAAATAAATAGACAAATTGTAATGAGTTTAGTATAATATCAGTCTTATTTGTCTGTCTTTGATGGGATGCCGCTTAAAATCCCTGTGATGCACTACAGCTCATTCTTCTTCACGAGGGTTTTTTATCATGGCTTGGAAATATACACCTCAACCTCTTGCACTCGTTTCAGTCAGTCTTTTCCTGAAGCTTCTACTGGTTGGTAATTTACCAGTACCATTACATGCTCAAACCATACCCCTGTCTCACACAGCCAGTGTGACCTTTATTCCTCAAAGGCAAGGAACCCCCACAGATTCAGCCGGGGGAGCCTCGCGAGATGGTGGTGTATGTCCCAATGACATAAGTAATCTGGGAACATCAGTTACGCCCTTTGAGTTAGCTACAAATCACGGATTTACGGTGGCGGAACGTCCCACATTTTTTGTTTACATCCCACCAACAGTGGCTCAAAACGCTGTATTTATTCTCAAGGATGAAACAGAAGATTATTTTTACAAAAAAACCGTATCGCTTCCTAAGCACAGAGGTTTAGTCAGCTTTAAACTGCCTTTTGATGCACCAACCCTGGAAATTGGCAAGACGTATCAGTGGTCGTTTTTGCTAATTTGCGGACAATCCCTGAGACCTGATAGTCCTAAAGTAGAAGGGAAAATTCAGCGCATTCAACCTGACCCCGCCTTACTCAGCAAGCTTCAGCCATGGTCTCCTGTGGATAGAGCGGCTTTTTATGGAGAGGAAACTATTCAGTAGAGCGCCGCTTGGTGTCACCACCGTTCGCGGGAGCTGGGGGAGCTGGGGGAGCTGGGGGAGCTGGGGGAGCTGGGGGAGCTGGGGGAGCTGGGGAATGCTCTTTCTCCTGTAATAGCTTAGGGAGCAAGCAATACGCCCCAGTTTGTATCGAACGGCTCGAAACGATAATTGGCAAGGGTTGTGGCTTAAGTTGACACGGATGACGCGACCTGCGCCCTCTTCATCGACGTGGGATGAAGAAGACCCAAAATCTATCTTTGGGCATTTTTTATTAATTAGTTATCTGTGAGACCATAAGTAAGTCATTGATCATAACGTAAATAGCAATAGTTTTATTCAGCCTATACCTCTTTGCAGAAAGTCTCTGAAGGAGATTTAATTAGCTAAAGCCGAATTTAAAACTAAAAAGGAGGAAACTTGAACTTTGCAAAGGAGTTGACAAACCACTCATTTGGGTATTACTACTTGGTATTTTTTGGAGTCACTCTTGCCCGATACTTTCTTATCGCTGGGGGAGCCTACTGGCTCTTTTATGTCGTTCTGGAGAAGTTCCTCGCTACACAGAGTTTGCGTCTGAAGCCTCTGATGAGCGCTTCGATTAGAAATGATATCAAATTATCAGTTCTCTCGGCAGTGATTTTTGCCTTTTGTGCAGCGCTAATCATATCAGAGTACGGTTTGGGAGTAACGCTCCTTTACACTAACCCAGATGAATATGGACTGTGGTATATAGGAGTTAGCTTTGTTGCGGTGCTTATCCTTCAAGATACGTATTTTTACTTTATCCATCGCCTCTTTCACCACCCTTTGCTTTTTAAATGGATGCATTCTGGACACCACCGTTCGGGAGAGCCAACACCATGGAGTTCCTTCGCATTTGACCTACCAGAAGCAATTATACAATCACTCTTCTTTGTAGCGATAATCTTTATCGTTCCGCTCCATTTTATCACCTTGGCTACTGCACTGATAACGATGACCGTATGGGCAGTGGTATCTCATCTGGGATTCGAGCTATTTCCCTCATCATTTCCTCACCACTGGCTGGGGAAATGGTTTATCGGGGCAACTTATCATTCAATACATCATCGCCAGTACACTGTACACTACGGATTGTACTTCACGTTCTGGGACAAACTGCTCGGTACTTAACTGTCTTGGATATCTAGCCGGCACCTCCTAATTAAGGTGTTGGTGCTTGGCGCGAAGAGATAGTTTTAAAGAGCGGAATGTGGGTTAATCAATATCGTTTACAATGAGTGCATTCCATCACAAGTTATTTCAATTTCAACTGCTGAGAATCATTGGGTTATGCTGCAAAGACTATATGTACACAACTTCAGATGTCTAGAAAACTTTGAAATAACTATCAAAGGAATGCCATCTGCACTGTTGATTGGAAAAAATGGTTCAGGTAAATCAACTATTGCCGATGCATTAGAGGGACTTCAGAAAATTAGTCAAGGTGTCAATAGAATGCGCGACCTTGAAGAATTAAACCTTATTAGCCCAAAAGATTTCGCTCGTGGACGGTCTGATGTTCCGATTCGCTTTGAAATAGAAGTATTCCTTGACAATAAATTGTACAAATATGTCCTGGCATTGGAGTTGCCAGAAAAATTTAGAGAACTGCGAGTTTCTGAAGAGCAATTGCTGGTTTCAGGAGAGCCAATTTACTCTCGAAAAGAAGCCCAAGTCATTCTTTACAGCAGCTTGCAAAATCGTGAGGCTCAGTTTCGGTTAGATTGGCATCTTGTTGCCCTTCCCGTAATTCAGGAGCAATCTGAGACTGACCCACTTCATATTTTCAAGACTTGGCTGGCTCACATGATCATCTTAGCCCCAATCCCAAGCTTGATGACAGGAGATTCCAAGGGCGACACCTTGGAGCCAAGGCGAGATGGTTCAAACTTTGGAGAGTGGGTTTCTGGATTACTCAGTCGCTATCCTGCTGCCTACACACGGGTTGATAGGTATCTCCGAGACGTTATGCCAGACATTCAGGATTTTCTGAATGAATTAATTGGCAAAGACTCCAAAAGCATGATTGTTCGGTTTGAAGCAAATAGTGCAAATCTGAATGTTGACTTTAAAGACTTATCTGACGGCGAAAAATGCTTTTTTATTTGCGCTGTGGTCTTAGCTGCCAACGAATTTTATGGACCACTTTTTTGCTTCTGGGATGAACCTGAAAACTATCTATCATTATCAGAAGTTGGTCATTTTGTCATATCATTGCGACGCTCATTTAAGCAGAAAGGACAAATTTTATTGACATCACACAATGAGGAAGCCATCCGAAAGTTTTCAGATGAAAATACTTTTGTACTCGATCGAAAAAGCCACTTGGAACCAACTTTGATCAGATTGCTCCGTGATATGCGCGTGACAGGTGACGTGACAGGTGATCTGATAAATACCTTGATTTGTGGCGATATAGAGCTATGAGTCCAAATCAGTATAAACCTCACATTCTGGTATTACCTGAAGACGATGCGAATCGCCAGATTGCCAACGGATTTATTCAATCTCCAAACCTTAATAACCGTGCTAGCTATTCAAGTCCTGCCGCCTGCTGGTGGGTGGCAAAGAACTGTGGAGCAATTCACGAACGATTATGCGCCTACAATGCGAAAATTATCACAAAGAATGATGGTTTTACTCATTGACTTTGATAATCGTGAAAATCGGTTAAGTTATGTAGAGAGTCAGATTCCAGATGATCTAAAAGAAAAAGTATTTATTCTGGGAGTGCAATCTGAACCTGAGAATTTGAAGCGAGACATCAACAAGAGTTTTGAGGAAATTGGAGACGTTCTGGCACAAGACTGTTCGGATAAAACGAATGAGTTGTGGGAACATGAGCTTCTCAAACATAACAAAACTGAGTTAGAGCGGATGATTGTATCTGTTAAACCATTTCTGTTTAATTAAAAGCGTTTGACCCTAAGTTACCAGTTTTGGCTGACAAGTTATCCGTAAAACCCGCCCCTACAGACGGTCGGGTCGCCCTCTCCTCTAATTTAACTTGACACTATGGCACGTCAGTAGGGTATATCAAGGATTTAGGTAATCTAACAAATGCAAATTTTCAGTGCCATTCGTATTTCGTCTTAATATGTTGGTGCTTGGCGCGAAGGGATAGTTTTAAAGACCCGAATCAAATCAGCTTGGCGAATCGGTTTACTAATATAATCATCCATCCCCGCCTCTAAACAAGTTTCTCGGTCTTCCTGCATCGCATTAGCTGTCAGCGCAACAATCCAAGGGCGCTGGGAGTAGTTTTGGCAGATGTAACGGGTCGCGGTTAAGCCATCCATTTCTGGCATTTGTACATCCATCAATATTACATCGTAAGATTGACTGGAGATAGCGTCAAGAACTTCCTGACCATTAGTAACCAAATCGGCTTGATAACCTAAACGTTTTAACAGCAACAATTCTACTTTTTGATTGACTATATTATCTTCAGCCAAAAGAATTCGTAACGGTAACTGTTTGGCAAGAGGCAAATCTTCAGATTTTGGTGAAGCCGATTGAGACTCAATAGAAGTAGCCTGTTTTACCAAAACTTGAGTCAGAACGTTATAAAATTGTCCAACTTTAATCGGTTTAGGGAGACAGGCAGCAAAATGCCGCTCAATCAAAGAGGTTTTTGTTGTCAAGTTTCCCACAGCGGTTAGTAACACCAAAGGCAATTCTTGACAAAGGGATTGGTTATGGATTTGCAGCCCTAAAGTTAGTCCATTCATCTCTGGCATTTGTCGATCAATAATTGCCACATCAAAAGCTTCTTCTTGATTGAGCCAAGCTAGGGCTTCATCACCGGATTGAGTACTCCGGGCAATCATACCCCAACATTCGGTTTGCTGGGTTAAAATTCGGCAATTTGTCGGATTATCATCAACAATTAAAACTCGTTTACCCGTAAGCTGTGGTTTAGGAATACTTAAATTCTCTTCCGACGCATTTTGGGCTACCCTTAAGACGACACAGAAGGAAAAAGTAGACCCCTCACCGAAGCTGCTGTCTACCCAAATTCCCCCCCCCATCATTTCACTTAATTGTTTAGAAATAATTAAACCCAGTCCCGTACCACCATACTGACGAGTGGTTGAAGAATCTAGTTGACTGAAGCGTTGAAACAAGCGGTCAAAGCCGTCTTGAGGAATACCAATGCCCGTGTCTTTTACCGAAAACAAAAGACAAACAGTCGGCGAGGTATTGCTATCTTGGTTTTGAGTCGAATCAGTGACGTATTCATGTTTAACCTTCACCAAAACGCTAACTTCCCCCACATCTGTAAATTTAATTGCATTACTCAGTAAATTGATGAGGATTTGGCGCAGGCGGGTGACATCTCCGATCACAGTAGTGGGAACTTCTGGGTCAATAAAGTAAGTTAATTCCAATCCCTTTTGCACTGCTTTTGGCGAAAACAGATCAACAGAGGTTTCCAGAAATTCCCGCAGATTAAAGGGTTTGAATTCAAGCTCTAGTTTACCCGACTCAATCTTAGCAAAATCAAGCACATCATTAATCGTAGTCAGCAGCGTTTCACCACTTTGACGAATCGTTTCGACTAAGTCCCGTTGGTGGTTATCCAGCTTCGTATTCTCCAAAATTCCCGTTAACCCAATCACCGCATTCAGAGGGGTGCGGATTTCATGGCTCATGGTTGCCAGGAATTCACTTTTAGCCCGGTTAGCGGCTTCTGCGGCTTCTTTTGCCTCTGCTAGTGTGGCATTTTGAAGTTGCAGTTGCTGTTGGATATGGCGTAAACTCAGTTGAGTTTTAACCCGTGCGATCACTTCTTCCAGTTGAAAGGGCTTGGTAATATAGTCTACGCCACCCACTTCAAAGGCTTTCACTTTATCCCAGACTTCATCAAGGGCGCTCAAGAAAATTATCGGAATTTCGGCACTTTTTTCGCAGGCTTTCAAGTGTTGACAAACTTCATACCCATCCATTTCCGGCATTTTAATATCCAGCAAAATCAAATCCGGCGGATCAGTATTAACCGCATTAAGTGCCTGTTTCCCATTAATCACCCGACGAACTTCATAGCCCTGGTTCGTCAGCATGGTAAACAAAATGCGTAAATTATCAGGGATATCATCGACAATTAATATGTCTCCCTTGATGGCTTGAGATTGACGTTCACTCATGAATTAGGGCGTGTGTTAAATCCACTATGCGATCAAAAGAAAGGGTGTTCACCCATTGACTCAAGGTTTGAGCCAGAGATATTTGCTCCTCAGGAATTTGGGCAATAAGCTGAATCATCACTTTCTCTCTAGCGCTGAGTGCGGCTTTGTGCAGTTGTGCCAGCCATTCAGTTGGCATTCGTGCCAATGCCTCTTGTAAGGCAGTTCCCTGCAAGGTTACTGGCGACGTATCCGGCGATATGACAGAGGCAGGTTCAGCTTGAGCATACAAATAACGCACCCCTAAATGTTGCGCCATTTTTTCAAAGATAACCTCTTCCCGAAACGGCTTGCTCACAAAATCGTCGCAGCCGGCTGACAAGACAACCGAGCGCTGCTTATCGAAAACACTGGCAGTCAAGGCTATAATTACCGTTGCTTGACCCTGTAACGATTGTCGAATTCGACGAGTGGCTTCATAACCATCCATCACAGGCATCCGCATATCCATCCAAATCAGGTGAGGTTCCCAACTCTGCCAACGTTCAACGGCTTGCCATCCATTTTCTGCTTCCTGCACCTCAAAACCCATCGGTGCGATTAAATTAACCAGCAGAACCCGACTTTCCCATTTATCATCAGCAATTAGAATCCGATAGCTCGGTTGATTTGGGGCTAAACTAATCACCCGTTTAGACTGTTGAATCTCAATGTCAGCTGCTTGGGCAGGATTAATCTTAATCGTAAACTGAAACGTTGTTCCCTGACTTAAAATACTGCTGACGGCGATGGTTCCTCCCATCAGTTGTACAAATTTCTGGCTGATGGGTAAACCTAATCCTGTACCTTCTTGAGATTTGCGACCGGTTTCCGTTTGGATAAAGGCTTCAAACAAGGTATCAAGTTCTGCTGGGGCAATTCCTGGACCGGTGTCTTCGACTTCAAAGGTGATTAGGGATTGGGGATTGGGGATTGGGGATTGGGGATTTATATTCCGTTCCCCAAGCAGGGCGGGTTTAGTCAAGTTATCGGTTTCTTGGGTAACGTTATCGGTAAAACCCGCCCCTACACATTGGTTTACAGACGTGCCATGGCGAGACATACCATGGCGAGACATACCATGGCACGTCTCTACATGCAAGGTGACACTCCCTTCCCCTGTAAATTTAATCGCATTTCCCAATAAATTAATTAAAACCTGACGTAACTTGCTCTCATCAGTCCGCACGTATTGAGGAACATCTGGATCACAATTAAAGATTAGCTCTAAGCCCTTTGATGCGGCTTTTAGCTGGAGCATTTCTTCTAAACTTTTGAGTAAACGATAGAGATCAAAACTTGTTTCATTCAGCGTAATCCGACCTGCTTCTATTTTAGACATTTCTAATACATCATTGAGCAGCGTGAGTAAATGTTCACCACTGCGAGCAATAATTCCTAGATATTCCTGTTGAGTTGGAGTTAAAGTAGAGTCGCGGGTCATAACTTGGGCAAAACCAAGAATCGCATTCAGGGGAGTCCGTAGTTCATGACTCATATTCGCCAGAAACTCGCTTTTGGCACGGTTAGCCGCATCAGCCGCTTCCTTAGCATCTTTGAGTTGAGCCATGAGGGCGGCTTGTTGCAGTGCCACACCTAACTGATTACTGACCTGTGTCAGTAAACTAATTTCTGCGGCGTCCCAGTGACGGGGACTGGAGTTTTGATATGCACCCAGTAATCCCCACAGTTTATCCCCGACAAAAACGGGGATTAAACAGTAGGCTTTGATATGAAAAACCTCCAACAATTTGACATGACATGTCGAGTAAATTATTGGGTAAATATCATTAACGACAACGTTTTCATGATTCCGAAATCGACCGCCCTGAGTTTTTTGTAAACAGGTATCTGACCATACCGTTGTCAGATCAGAACTGACTAAGGGAGACCAACCTAATGCCACCGATTCGGAGACAAAATCCCCACTCCAGTCGGGATTAAATCGATACACCACGACGCGATCGCAGTTAAGAATTTGCCGTACTTCTTGGGTAGTCGTACTAAAAATCTGATCAATATCTAACGTTTGACGAATGCTTTCAATCACCCGTGCTAATGCCCGCGCCTGTTCAGCAGCCTTGGCTTGCTGGACTGCTTGAGCTTGCAATAATTCTAAATATTCTGACTGTTGCAGTGCTACCCCTAATTGGGCTGCCACTTGCATAAGTAACTTAACTTCTCGTTCCTGCCAATAGCGGGATTGACTATGTTGAAAAGCACTCAGTAGTCCCCAAAGTTTTTCCCCTTTAAACAAAGCCACGACAGCAAAGGATTTAATCCCAAAAGATACCAAAGCTTCGATATGGCAATCACTTAAATTAGCTCTATAGATATCATCAGCAATACAAGGTTCGTTATCCCTTAACTGACCCCCTTTTTGTTCGCTTAAATAGGGATCTTCCCACGCACTACCCACCAGTTTTGGTAAGTCTCCTGCTTCCGATTCAAAAATAAAATCACCGAAATAATTCTCGCGGAATTTATAAATAGCAATTCGTTCAACATCCAACAATTGACGGACTTCTGTTGCCGCCGTTTGGAAAATCGTATCTAAATCTAAAGTTTGGCGAATTTTATCAATCACCTGAGCTAACGCCCGTTCCCGTTCTGCTTCCTGGGCTAATTCATCTGCCCGTTGTTGTAATTGCGCCTCCAGTGTGGTTTGCAGTTCTGCCGATCGCCGTTGAGCTTTTCCGAGGAGTTCAGCTTGTTGAATGGCTACCCCTAATTGAGCACCAATTTGCACGAGAAAATTAATATCCGTCTCCTGCCATGATCGCGGTGCTGAATTTTGAAAAGCGGCTAAAAGTCCCCAGAGGGTTTTGCCTTTGTAAATTGCAATAATCGTGTATGCTCTTGCCTGATAGCGTTCTAAACTTTGAATATAGCAATCTGAAAACCCGGCTGTGTAAATATCACGACAAACTCGGAAAACTTCACCTTTGATAAAGTCACCGCCTTCAGTTTGCTGTAAATAGGTATCAATAATTTGAGGATTGGCAAAGGACTTAATACTACAATTACTAATATTTTGGCATAAATGTGGGTCTTGACATTGCTCTTGGACTAAGGATTTCCAGCCCCCAGCCACGGATTCAACCACAAATTCACCACTCCAATCGGGATTAAACCGATAGATTGCCACCCGATCAACATTGAGTAAGTGTCGCGCTTCCTGGGTTGTGGTCTGGAATATAGTATTAATATCGAGCGATCGCCGAATCTTATCGATAATAGCCGCAACTGCTTTTTCTCGTTCTACAGCTTGAGCCACAGCTTTCGTCAATAATTCCGACTGCATCCGCAATTGAGCCACAAACTCCGCTTGCTGCAACGCCACGCCTAAATGAATGGCAATTTGATGGACAAACTCTATTTCGTCACTGCGCCATTGGCGTGGGCGCGAACATTGGTGAATACACAGCAACCCCCAAAGCTGATTCCCCTTGAGTAACGGCACAACTAGGTTGGCTCGAACTTGAAAACGTGAGAGAATAGCAATGTGACAATCGAGTAAATTCAGGGCATAAATATCTTCAGCCGCCCAAATCCGCCCTTGCTGATAATGGGTAGCATGTCTTTCTCCAAAACAGTCATCCTCTACTTTGGTGGCGATGGCTGATGTATAGGGTGATACAACATCTTCGGAGACAATTTCCCCACGGCGACAGTCAGACTCTGGATCAAAGCGAAACATCCCCACCCGATCTGCATTCAGCAGTTGACGCACTTCTGTGGCGGTTGATTTAAAGATACTCTCCAAATCCAAAGATTCCCGAATTTTAGTCACCACCGCCAACAGCGCCTTCTGTTGGGCAACTTGAGTCGGTTCTGGCATTCTCATCGCTTCCAATTGCGCCACACGCGATCGCAGATAAGTTAATTCGGCTTCGTCATTTGTCATTTGTAAGAGTTTGAGGAATATTTACAGAATTTAATCATGCAACCCGCCCCGACTTTTTGAAAAACACCTTTTTATCCAAATTTACCTTGTTCTTTAAGTGCTTGTCGAATTCTTAACTGAGCATCCCGATCATTAGGATAACGGCTAATTGCCTCTCGCCAGACGCTGAGTGCTTCATCCAATTGACCCTGTTGCCTCAATGCATCCCCTAAATACCAATACGCTTGAGGCTTTTTAATATTAAGGTGAATAGCTTCGCGGTATTCACTTATAGCAGCTTCCCAGTTTTCTTGAATCATCCAGCTATTGGCTAGGTTCAAATGTAATATAGGCTTTTCAGGATGCTGCTGGCTCAACGTCTGATACGACTCAATTAGAATTTCCAGTCGATTAACTTTTGCTAGCATTAAACCGACACTAAAAGGAATGTCTGTATTCTTAGGATGGCGCTGGAGCAACTCCTGAATAACAGGTATGGCTTCATCCGGTTTTCCTTGTGCAATCAACGCTTGAGCTAACTTAATATACCCATCCACAGTTTTCGGCGATCGCGCGATTAGATCCCGGAATACAGCTACCGCTTCATCCCATTTATTTTGTGCCAGGAGTGTATTACCGAGCAGTAAGCGCACCATGTCGTTACTGCGTTGTCGGTGGATAACTTGACGAAACACCGTTTCCGCTTCGGGGTAATCCTGTTGCTGGTAAAGGGCGATACCCTTTTGAAACAGCGACGCGATCGCAATTGTCTTACCAATCAAAAAAATAACAGTGAATAAACCGACACTGACGACTATAGCCGCTATCCAACTTGAATTCTGAACAATTCCCATCGGGTACATTTCTCAAACACAGATTACACAGATTGTAATCAGCAATCAGTGTTTCAGGCTAACAAACAAGCGGCGGGAAACATCAGATATTCTAAAAAGAAGAGTTTCCAGATAAATTGATAAAAACTCGCGATCGCGAGTTTATCCTGCAAATCTACATCCTGACTGCGCCACCAGACGAGAAGTAACGCCGCCAGGTGTGTCATCCCCAAAATAACCGGGTTAACCACGTCAAACAGTAGCACTCCACCGAGAATCATACCCAAATAGCAGAGGGTGATAATCCATCGGGTGATATTAAACACCGCTGGCTTACCCAGTCGAATCGTGAACGTGGTGATATTATATAGCTTGTCTCCATCAATATCCGGGACATCTTTGAAAATCGCGATCGCAACGGTAAACACCAAAACAAATAACGTCAGTCCCCACACCGCAGGCGTTGGTGTCATCGCTTCACCTTGTTGCCACACCCAGCTAAAATGCAAGAATAGTCCTAAATTGACCACAGCACCCCGCACCGAGAAGATACAAAGTGCAGCCCAAAAGGGAAACCGCTTCAACCGGATGGGTGGTAAGGAATACGCCGTACCAATGGCTAAACTGACGCTAACCATGAGAAATAACCACCCGCCAAGTATCCGGCCTAACAGCAGCGCAAAGAGTCCAGTTACGGCAATAATCAGCTTAGCTTGTCCTCTGGAAAACTCCCCCGCTGCGATGGGAAGATGAGGTTTATTAATTTGGTCAATCTCCACATCTTCGAGTTGATTGAGTCCCACGATGTAGATATTACCACAGCAGCAGGATATCCAGGTACCCAAGAGTTGAGCTAAATTGGAGGGTGCGATCGCACCGTCGGTAATCGCTAAGGCAATGACATATAATGCCAATACACTTAGAGTAGTACCGATGATCGTGTGAGGACGCGAAAACTTCCACAAGGCATAAAACCAGTCTGCGGGTTGCTTAAGCGGGTTGAGAGGGGAAGAGGTCAAGGTTGATGGAGAAATTTGGCTCATTCTGGAGTGTAATAGGCTTTCCCGTTCGATTTTACTCTCTTCGCCGGCTTCGTTCTATAATTTTTGTGCGATCGCGTCTTTTATCCAGCTTGTTTATATTTATTAGTATTATTAGCAACTAAGCTGGCACTTCTACCCTTCTACCCAAGGCAAGTATGGCACGAGGCGATCTAATTTACGCTTATCGAGAATTTCTCAACCTGCAAGGCGTCTACAAACATTATGGGATTGACTGCGGCGACGGTACGGTTATCCATTATCGCAAACCCAGTGAAACCATTGAACGCACTTCTTTACCTACATTTGCTAGAGGTGGAAAAATCTATGTAAAACAGTATCCCACTCATTTTATTCCTGATGTAGTTGTTCGCCGCGCTGAGAGTCGTTTAGGTGAACGGAAGTATAATCTGCTATACAACAACTGCGAACACTTTGCCATCTGGTGTAAAACTGGCGTGAGTCAAAGTCCGCAAATTCAAAATTTTATTCCCATTATTACTCAGATGAATACTGAGAACTTATACGAACCGATTAAACGAGCGCTGGAAGAGAAAGATCCTGACAAAGCTACTCGGTTATTGACTCAAGCGTTAGCTGAAATTAAAGGAGTTTGGAATACTCTGCAACCGCAGTACAACCAAGATGTTCGTGAGATAAGCGCTTGGCAGAAAGTCGCCATTCAAGCACTGAAACAAAACCGGGAAGACTTAGCGCGGGCGGCAATTATCCGGAAAAAAGACTATGAGAAACGGGCGCAGGAGAATAAAGAGAAGTTAGATCAGCTTGCTCAGATGACGGAAACACTGATCCGCAATCGGCTGAATGTGAAATAGATTTTGTCTTAATTTTACAAAGAGCTATCAACTAAGACTATGACACCCATTGAATTGGAAATACGATAGAACAGGTTTAGCGACGAGACGATAGCGCCATCACAATCCGCAGCAAATACCAGAATAGTAATGCCACTGACGCAAATAATTCTAGTGAAGCCGCAACATAGTGATGGGGTGAGTAATGATGCATCACCTTAGAGGTATCGTAGAGAATCGCGGCGGAAGCAAAAGCAACCATAACCACGGAAAAGAATAAGCCCAAGGTGAAACCAAAAATCACGCTACAGATGATTAGTCCCAAGGCTACTAATCCGCCAACTTTTAAGATACCACCCAGAAAAGTAAAGTCTTTGCCTGTGGTAAAAGCAACGGCGGTTAAACCAGCAAACATGAGAAGGGTGAGTATTCCCGCCGTTGGGATAACAGTGGGATCTGAGAAATAAGCCGCAATGTACAGAATCGGGGCAAAAATTAGGGCTTCCGCAACAACGTAAATCCCCAATCCAGCATACTGAGTGTTGACCGAATCCGCCTTAGCAGCTAACTCCCTGGAGAACCAACCGAGTACCGCAAAACCTGCCAGAATCGCCAGCCAGCTAAACCGACTTGCCGTGACAAACTGGGTTAATACGGCGGCTATGCCAGTTTGAAAGAGTATAAACTCTAAAGCAATAAACGCTCCCACTGCCCCAGCCAGATGCATGTAAGTTTTCTGAATAAATTGAGCGCGTTCACTGGGGGGTGCTTGTGCAACTGTAACCATAGATTTCCTCCTTACTTGGGTAAGTTCTCTTGGTCTCAAAGCTGATTTATAAATACTATTCTAGTACTTGAAAAAATCAGTTTTGCATATCCCCTTAGCTCGGTGAGTCTATGGACATCCTCTCCTAGGATCAATAACTCGTGTAGGGGCGAACTGCTTGCATTAATTAACAACTCCAGAAACAGGGCGGGTTTATATAAGTTACCAGTTTTTGAAGGCATGTTATCGGTAAAACCCGCCCCTACAGATGATCGAGTCGCCCTTTCCTCAACGTTTACGCGATCGCACTCGATAGTTCTTGCCAGCGCTGATGCCATACTTGCTGCATCTTTTGTATTATCTCAGGTAAATCCCGAAACTCCTGACTTTGCTGATTAATTTCCGAGGCTAATCCTTGGAGTCGGCTAAAATCTCGGCAACAGTACAGTACTCGTTCCCAAGCCCCATACCAATCCCTTCCGGCTTCCTGATGGGCGCGAATGGGTTTCAGGCGTTCTTCCTCGTTTCTCAGGTATTCAGCTTGTTTTGCCCAAGCCTGACGCCACGGTTGCACCGCTTCCGGTTGATCATGCTGATCATACCAGTCGCGTTCCCTACGGAAGATTTCGCCTAATTCATCAAGCTGGGAACGAGAGGTACAGCGCCCAATCGCTGCCAATCCTGCGTCAATCCAAAGGGGCAAGTTGCGATAACTGACAAAGATGGCACGGGATTCAACTAGCTTGACCCAGATTTGGTGTTGCCAGCATTCGATGCGATCGATTTGCTGGAGGGGAATGTTAAGAAATGTAGCGACTTGGTGGCGTACTTCGTCCAGAGAAAATTGGTGAGGATCAATTATCCCAGCCGTGATCAAGTTCCGAAACATGGTAAATCACTCCTAATTTGGGTATGAGCGGTAGCGTTGGCTTGATTTAGGACAGTTGGTGCTGGATTTGTGGCGATATCGGCTGTTTTGCCGGAAAAATGCTCAAATCCTCAATCCTAAATCGATTGACCCAAAGTCTTAGCCACCCCGTATAAGTTGCCTTAAGAAGTCGGAGTGGCTAGAGGAGTGTTACTATTTCTTCTAGCTTCCAGACTGGTTTGTGCAGTTTGGGGGTTAGCTGCTCAGAGCTGCGCGAACAGCTTTGAGTGGCGCTAAGATTTTTAGGTTTAATTTGGATTATCTTAGCAGATTGAGGGATTTCTGATCCGGAGTCAAGGCTTTGTTACAAAAGTTTATTTATGCTGTGATACCCTTCGCTGCTGATGCGATCGGGAAACCCGCGCGGCTGTGCTAAGGCTGGCTGGAGAATCATCTGATTTATCGTTTATTTTTAGGGAATCTGTTAAGATTTTTTCAGCAATGCCCCCTCTATAGATAAGGGAAGGAAGCGTCAAAATGGAAGACCACAAAGAAAATACTATCAGTATACAGTTAAATGAACTATATGGTTTAACTAATGAACTAAAACCTATCCTTCCATTTCTTTATCAGGAAGTACCTCTAGCAGAACGCCGAAACATTCTAATTGCCTATCAAAGATTATTCGGATTTCCCGTAACGCCCCCTCAACCAATCGATGGCAGCCTACTATCATGGGCTGATGGTGGCATTTTTAGTTATGAATTACGTGATGCGATTGTCAACTCTTTGCTAATTATTCTGCCTGTCATTCAACAAGAGAACCACTGTGAGGTACGAGAGCCAACAAAGTATGAAGATGAGAAACTATCCATAGCTTATGAATCTCTGCTTAAGTTCGCAAAAGCTATAGCTTATAATAACCAGGAAGACTATCTAGAATGGGAGATTTTTCACAAAAATTATATAGATGATATGTATCGCGATATCTCCATGTTAATTTCCAATATTTTAGAGGAATATAACTTAAAAGAAGCCGATGAAGCCCTGCTAAAATTTTTCCTAAATTTGGTTGGTTTTGCTCTGGAGGAGATAAAAGCCAAGAAATTATTACCTATTCCCCAAAAAGTCTCTTATCGATTCACAAAATTTTTATCAGTATGCTTGAAGCAACCCATAAGAATTGTAGTACCAGAGCTTGATGATAGCGGGCAACTGAAACTTCTAGTCGAACAAGTACAACCCCTTTGGATGAAACATTTGGGACGTACTCCAGAAGAACAATTAGAAAGAAATAAACTAGCAATGGCTTGGGCTAAAGCAAGAATGGAAAAGATTGAAAGCAGACGTAATAAACGGAATCAATAAGGTGATAGTTCTTTTAGACTCTGGAGTGCTGGGATTACTCGCTAATCCGATTCAGGATATATCAGAAGCGGAAACGAATGAAATATATCAATGTACAGAATGGTTATATGACCTACTGTCTAAATCCGTGTATGTAGTGGCTTCGGAAATTTCTGATTATGAAGTTAGGCGAGAGTTGATTCGTATAAAAAGTGAGGGTGTAAGACTTCTAGATAATCTGAGAGAAGTAATTGAGTTTCTCCCCTTAACCAAAGAAGTAATGCAAAAGGCGGCAGAGTTTTGGGCTGAGGCACGTCAAAGTCATATACCTACGGCGGATGCTCAAAATATTGATGCAGATATGATTATTTCTGCTCAATGGAGTCTCTTGAGTCAAGAATTTCCCGGACGTGATGTTTTGATTGCGACAACCAATATTCGGCATCTAAGGATATTTGCTGAAGAAAAGGCAATGGAATGGAAGAATATTATATTATAAAATATTTAGCCAATTAAGTTAAGTCGTAGGTTGGGTTGAGGAACGAAACCCAACACCAAAACATGGTAATCTTTGTTGGGTTTCACTTCGTTCAACCCAACCTACCTTTATTAATACTACCAACCTGTGTTACGTCACGACAATTGAAAAAGGGCGGGTTTGAACTAACGTTATTATCAATAGCGTAATGAAAGTCCATAAACCCGCCCCTACAGGGGTAAACAATTAGGAAAAATTAATCCCGCCACAAGGCAATTCCGCCTAATAATCCATTGATATTGGGAACAATTTTTACATTTGGCGGTAACTCGAAGGTAATTTTTTTGGCTTCTCCGCCACCAATATAAAGATAGTCGTAGTTAAATAAATGTTCTAGGGTTGCGATCGCGCGTTGTAAACGATTGTTCCATTTCTTCTCTCCCTTCTTCTCTAACGCCGCCCGCCCTAACTGTTCTTCGTAGGTGTCTCCCTTGCGAAAGGGGTGGTCCCGCATTTCTCACAAACTAATTTGAGAAGCTAATTTGAAGGGGAAAAGTAGAAGTTTTCATGCGCAGAATAGAAA
>NZ_JBKHUP010000021.1:0-81764 GCF_046565525.1 Coleofasciculus sp.
AAGACCTAATTAGGGGTAACTCGAAAGGGCTGTGATTAGCTCAAGAATCCCCCGTCTTTCAAGCGGGGGAGTGTCAAAATAGAAAGCACAAACCTAATTGCCTCAAATACTGCTTGTGACTGTTTCTGCCTTTGCCGCTGAACGCTTACTCTTTACACCGACTCCCCCGCAAACCGATGCTATCCCCACCATCTTTGCCTTCCCCAATGACTACACCGTGGGGATTACCAGCTTAGGCTATCAGGTGGTTTGGGCAACCCTAGCCGAGCGATCTGACCTCCAGGTAAGTCGCTTGTTTACCGATTGCCATGAACCTTTGCCCAGACAGCCAGAGTTACTCGGCTTTTCATTATCATGGGAACTGGATTATGTCAATATTTTGTCCCTACTAGAATCCTTAGAGATTCCGGTACGATCCGCACAACGGAATGAGCAGCATCCCCTGGTGTTTGGCGGCGGACCCGTACTAACCGCAAATCCTGAACCCTTTGCTGATTTCTTTGATGTGATTTTGTTAGGGGATGGGGAAACCCTATTAGGGGATTTTATTGAGGCTTATAAAGAAATTCGCCAAGCCAATAGAATCGAGAAATTGCGGCGATTAGCCCAAGTTCCAGGGATATATGTTCCCAGTTTGTATACCGTAACCTATCAGGAGCAAACAGGCGCGATCGCATCCATTCAACCCGTCGATTCCCAGATTCGGGCCACCGTAACTAAGCAAACCTATCGCGGTAATACTCTATCCGCCTCCACCGTTGTTACCGAAAAAGCCGCTTGGGAAAATATTTATATGGTGGAAGTGGTACGCAGTTGCCCAGAAATGTGCCGCTTCTGTTTGGCGAGTTATTTAACTTTGCCCTTTCGCACGCCAAGTGCAACTGATTCGTTGATTCCAGCGATTGAACGCGGATTGACAGTAACTAAGCGCATTGGCTTACTGGGGGCGTCGGTGACTCAGCATCCAGAGTTTGAGGTGTTGCTGGATTATCTGGCAAAACCGGACTATGATGATGTCCGCTTAAGTATTGCCTCAGTGCGAACCAATACCGTTACACCTAAACTAGCGGAAACTTTGTCGAAACGGGACACGCGATCGATTACTATTGCTGTGGAAAGTGGTTCGGAACGATTACGGCAAATTATTAATAAGAAATTGCATAATCAAGAGATTATTCAAGCGGCAATTAATGCTAAAGCTGGGGGATTAAAGGCACTCAAAGTTTATGGGATGGTGGGTATTCCCGGAGAAGAGATGTCTGATGTGGAACAGACAGTAGCGATGATGCAGGCGATCAAAAAAGCCGCCCCAGGTTTACGCTTAACTTTGGGATGCAGTACCTTTGTTCCCAAAGCCCATACACCCTTTCAATGGTTTGGCGTGAATCCCGCCGCCCAGAAGCGGTTGAAGTATTTGCAGAAAGCCTTGCGATCGCAGGGGATTGACTTTCGCCCAGAAAGCTATAATTGGTCAGTGATTCAGGCGCTAATCTCTAGAGGCGATCGCCGATTGTCGGAGTTGTTAGAATTAACACGGCATTATGGCGATTCCGTGGGTAGTTTTCGGCGGGCTCTCAAGCAGTTAAAAGGAAAGTTGCCAGAATTGGATTTTTATGTCCATGAGAATTGGTCAACAGAGCAAATACTGCCTTGGAGTCATTTACAAGGGTCTTTACCTCAAGGTACATTATTAAAACATTTGGATGCGGCGATGTCTATTCGTCATTAGTCATACTCGCTTGCGCGAGAAGCAAGCTACGTCCTTTGTCATAAGTCCTTCGATAAGTCATGCAAGATTTAAAAGCAGAACTCGCTCAATCCGTTGATGAAGCCGCCTGGGATTGGCTGGTTCCTCACGCTAAACGAGATGTTGTGATCGTGGTGACGCAAGAGTTAGATATACTTGATGTTGGAGTCGCGATCGCGAATGATGATACCTTGTCTGTCCAGTCTTGGATTAGTAACCAACAGCTTCACAAACCTTTTCCCAATCAATTAGCCGATTGGAATAGCGATCAAAGCAAACGGTTTCAAGCTTTGATTGTTCAGCCCTATGTTTTAGTCCAAGAACTCGCCGCCTAAAAGGTTGCTTGGTTTCATTACAATTAGCGGTCATGTAGAGACGCTGCATAGAATGTCTTTACTCTTATAAGTTCTATTTTTTGAGAAAATTGGATGTCTGACCCAAAGTCGCTCCAGTATATCCCGTAGTTACCCATAATAAAGCTCTCGCACCATCCCGCAGGGATTTCTCAATGGGTTCCGGATCACGTCCTAAGGACACAGGGACGGGTTTAATCGTGATCCCGCGACTGCCAAACACAATTTCACCAATTACACGCGCACGCAGCATGTGATCATCAGCCGTAATCAAATAGACACCATCGATACCTTGGGCTTTCAACTCATCCACCAACGTCGTAAAGTTGGTTACTGTATCGGTAGCACGGCGATCAATATGGAGAAGGTTGCGGGGAATTCCGGCTTTGGCGAATACCTTTTCGGTGTACCAAGACGGACTACCCGACGATACCCAGATGTGAAGATTGGGGTGCTGCTGGGCGAAATCAGCCGCAAAGAGTTCTCGTTCTTCTTCTCCCCCTAAAACCAAAATAGCTTCCGGCTGGATCAAATAACTTTGAATTTGCTTATAGCCACACAATAGCGAAACCGCCAAAATCGGCATCAACCAGGGCAGTAATCTAACTTTAGAGCGCCGCGATCGCGAAAACAAGTGTCGCCGTTGACGCAAAGACATCCTCAAAAGCATGAATAAATAGATGAATCAGGTGGTATCAAGGAGGAACGCTCTTTTGGGCGGAACCTGAAAATGCCCTCGACATCGCAAGTTACCAGTCTAAAGGTACGGTTAACCGCAATGCAATCCATTACTGGAAAAGTTCAACGATCCCTTCCAAACTTTCCACCCTAACCCTCTGCTAGTCCGTACAGATTTTGACACTCACTCCCCAGAGGCTTCTTGCATCGCGTCTGGGACATAGCGATTTCAACCGAAAACTTTTCGGTCTACTGATATTCTCTTAACCACGGGACTGGCCGGATTCGAACCGGCGACCTAGCGCTTCAGATTGGTGTGAGTTTCCTCACTCTCTGGACTATTCCTTCACCTTGGGCTTGTCGCCTTTAGGTGGTAGCCGTTCTGTTTAAGGACGTTTGTACTTTATAGAGCATACTTTCGTGGATGTAAGGACGAATGAAAGCTAAAAATCGTTTGCCTTCCTTCGTTCCCATTCGCAGACGATAAAGACCTTTCCCTTTACTCAGCCCCCACTTAAATCCCCAAACCTCTGCAAAATAAGAAACAATGATCTCATTATGGGGTTTCGAGAGATAAGTATTGAGATTAAGCGTCAAAGCATGAACCTTTCCGTCTTTTTTCGGGAAGGACTTAGAACCATCATCCATAAACCAGATGGCTATTCCCTGGGGGGTTAAGAGATTCAGGAACTTCCGAGTGATTGTTTTCGTTCCAGCTTGATAAAGCTTCTTAACCAAGACCCGCGTCAGCGGAATCAACTTGGGTTCCAGGCGAATCTGCTTATAGCCCTTCCTTGTACTCCAGCGTCGGATACTGACTGGTTTTCCGGTTATTTGTTCGAGAAGCTTTTTCTTAAATAAGAGATACTCCTCATGTTTAGATGAAGTCTGGATAAAGAAGTTTTTTTGATTTCTTTTTCCATCACCTAATAACAGTCCAGCCAGAATCCCGCGTTGCTCTACTTTCGATGAGACATTGTAGTCCATCTTTTATTGGCTTCCTTAAACCAGTCTCTGCACCTTCCGATTAGTTATAAGGTTGGAGTTTTGCCAGATTGACTTAAACTCCAACTAATCGGCTTGGCTCAAGATTACCTTATCTGTTATCAGACTTAGGCTTCCTTGAATTTGACTACATTCACTCGTTAGGTTTCCCTGACGGTGCCCGATTTTTCAGGAGGCGCTTGCTCTATCCATCTGAGCCACAGCCCCATTTCAACTCAACCATTATACCCAATAGTTTCTCCATAGTCTTCCCTGATCCCCAACTTCTGCAAAAAATCGGGAATCTAGGAAATCCAGGGCAATTTTGCCTGAGCTGTCCAAGCCTCATCCCAAGGTTCCCCACCCACTTCTAATCCGCAAAGAGAGCTATCGGCTTTGAGAATCGTTTTAGCAGTTCCCCCGCGTCGCGATCGCAGTTCCAGGGTAAGCTTACCCTGCATGGTATCGCGGCAAATAAAGATTAAACCCTGTTCCGTTGGGGCACGCAGGAGAGTACCCGGTTGATTTGTCGTACTGATTAACTCAACCTCATACTCAGCATTGCGGGCTTGCATTTGCCAGTCTCCCCAAGGCTGAATTTGCCAGCGCACTTCTGCATTCCAGGGGACAAATTCATAAAATTGCCCTTGATAGTGGATACCAATTAACGCCGCTGATTCCATCCACCACAGCACTCCCCGCCTACCCCCACCCGCCGTGAGCGCCAAGTCAGGTTCATTGTCAAAGCTGTTGCAATTGAGCCAAAACCACTTTTGTGGAAAAGAACGTCCCCAGTTTTTTTCGCCGTAAGCGGGAGCATTGGTAAACTCGTAGCGTTGACCCTTCCACTCAATCCAACCCGTCGCCCAGCCGTGAGCCATCAAAATCTGCCAACCGGGTTCAAATATCTGGAATGACGATAACCAGCCTGCTGTTGATTGCTCAGGTGCATCGCGACTCGCCCAACCATAGATGGGTTGAATTTCATAGCGCCAATGGCAGTAATCCCCCGTGGCGGGATCACTAATTTTACCTTGATTCAAGGTAGCGGTGGCTTGATACCCTTGGTGGATATGATTGTCAAAGGTGGCGGGATCTAAATATTGGGCGGGAATTGCTAAGTCTGTTTTCCCCCAATGTCCTAGGGCTAAGGATGTGGGAGATGCCCAAAATTGCTCAACATCTGGAAAAGTACGGCACAGATAACCATCCTCAGGACCCAAAATTTGAGCGGCGCCACCGGTGTGGGGTTGACCGCCGATGGGATCTTCAATGGAATACATGAAGCCAAAGGTCTGACCCCAATCGGGTAAGGTGACTCGATAGTACCACCCTTCAAAGAAGCGAGAACTACTTCCATCCCAGTGATAACCGCTATGGGGGGTTTGCAGGAGATTGGCGAATTGGTTCATTCTTTATGGTTTAACAATCCCAACAAGATAATCAAGGGCGAACCTGGATACAAATTATGGAACCGAGGGCGGGCTAAAACTTTACCAAAACTTTATAGAGGATCAGTATCATTCATAAATATTACGCCATAATTATGTAAAGCACTGGGAGGATAATAATTATGTCACGTTTGGTTATCAATTTTTAAGATTAGTTAAGTGTTCGTGAGGATCAGGTAGCCCAGCTAAGGTGGCGAATCAAACGCCGACTAAGAATGGAGCGATCGCGGCTGCAACATCCTAAAGTTAGCCCAAGCCAACTCCTTAGACAACGTTATTAAAAATGGTTCAAAACCCTGCTAGTTCGACAAATTCCCTAGCTGAATTTTCTACACTTACGGAACTGCTACGTTGGAGGGCGCTGCAGCACCCAGACAAGTTAGCCTATAAGTTTCTCATTGATGGCAAGCCAGAAGGACCCGAACTCACTTATGCAGACCTTGACCGTTTAGCCCGGGCGATTGGGGCTTGGCTGCAACAGCATAGTGCTAGAGGTGAACGTGCTTTACTCCTCTATCCCCAAGGATTAGAGGTGATTGCTGCCTTTTGTGGCTGTTTATATGGGGGGATAATTGCGATCCCTGTCCCGCCTCCGGATGGGGGACGAATGAAGCGCACGTTACCCAGACTGCGCTCTATTGTTCAAGATGCCCAAGCCTCTATTTGTTTAACCACAGGTCGAATTCTTTCTCTGCTGGAGAATGGACGGGAGGAGTTTCCCGAATTCGACCAAATGCAGTGGCTGGATACTGAACAGGTCGATCTCAATCTGGCTGAAGCATGGCAAGATCCACAAGCAAGTCGGGATGATCTAGCGTATCTCCAGTACACATCAGGGTCTACCTCCACACCCAAGGGGGTAATGCTATCTCACCATAACCTGATGTTCCATTCCGGCTATCTTAATCAAGCCTGCGGTTACGATGCAGATAGCGCCACCGTGACTTGGATGCCTTACTTCCACGATTACGGGTTAGTCCAAGGCATGGTTCAACCCCTCTATAACGGGACGCCCTGTTATGTAATGTCGCCCTTTTCCTTTATTAAGCAACCGATGCGATGGTTAGGGGCAATTACCCATTATCGGGCAACTCATAGCCAAGCGCCTAACTTTGCTTACGATTTGTGTGTGCGGCGGGCAAAACCCAAACAACTAGCAAAACTGGATTTGAGCAGTTGGCAAGCGGCGGGAAATGCGGCGGAACCGATTAACCCCAAAGTGATGCAGTCTTTCTTTGAAACCTTTGAACAATGTGGGTTCCGTTGGAATGCCTTTGCCCCTGCTTATGGACTAGCAGAAGATACCCTGCTGGTATCCAGTAAGCCATTGCTCACCCCGCCGGTTCTTTGTATCCTTGATGCGTCTGCTTTAGAAAAAAATCGGATTGTTCCCGTATCCAGCCCCCAAGAAGGGGTAAGGATGTTACCCAGTTGTGGGCGTCTGGTTTGTGATACTCAAGTCGTTATCGCTAATCCTGATACATTGACACAATGTGACCGTGATCAAGTAGGGGAAATTTGGGTGAAAGACCCCAGTGTGGCGAAAGGGTACTGGCAACGTCCGGATGCGACAAAGGAAACATTTCAGGCTTACCTGACAGATACCGACGAAGGTCCGTTCTTACGAACCGGGGATTTAGGATTTTTGCGGGACGGTGAACTATTTATTACCGGTCGGATTAAAGACCTGATTATTATCCGAGGTACTAATCATTATCCTCAAGATATTGAATGGACAGTCCAGCAGGTTCACTCCGCCTTGCGTCCTGATTATGGCGCCGCCTTTTCCATCGAGGCTGGCGGTGAGGAACGGTTGATTGTGCTACAGGAGGTTGAACGTCGGACTCAAGATGTCAACTTTGAGGAAGTAATTACGGATATTCGTCAAGCTGTAGCCGAGGAACATGAAATCCCAGCTTATGCGGTTGTCCTAGTTCAACCGGGAACAATTGAGAAAACCTCAAGTGGCAAAATTCAGCGCCTTGCGGCGAGAACTAAGTTCTTGAATGGAGAACTGGGTGTGATCGCGGATTGGAGTGAAAATCCGAAACTCAGGAGTAAGTTCCGCACCCTCCAGGGAGAAGTCGATGCTTTGGTGCAGCAATTACAAGTTCCCAAGTCTTAGGGTTGGTGATTGGGGATTGGTGATTGGTTAAAGATTTATTCCACCATATCGGGGCGGGTTTAGGAACATCAGGGTGACAAGTAAGGATAATCGTAAAACCCGCCCCTACGAAAAAACAAAGAGGGTACAAAGAAATGCATCAACTGAAACAGTATCAAATAGCACAAGCGCTAGAACGGGATTTAGGAGATCCGGCTCATCCAGAGAGTACGATGTCCTTCAAACGGGTGATGGAACTGGATGAGAGCGAAGAATTTCCTGAAGCTGAAGTGGATTGGCTTTATAACTGGAGACTTCAAGATTACTACGTCCCCGAAAAATGTGGCGGTAAATTTACCTCCTTTGAGGAATTCGTCGCCTTTGTGCGGGTAATGTCGCGGCGAGACCAAACGATCGCGATCGCATTTACCACCATGTTCTGGTCATTCCTCACCTGGATGGCGGGTACAGATGCCCAGAAAAAGAAACTTTCCCAGTTTATCCGCGAGGAAAAGGGGACGATGTGTCTTGCCTATTCCGAACGAGCCCATGGGAGTGACTTGATTGGTGGCGATGTGACTGCCAAAAAAGTTGAGGGAGGGTATCTCCTGAATGGGGAAAAGTGGCCCATTAACCGCGCTACCCGTTCCGGGGTATCGTTTGTTTTAGCCAAAACCAGTGAAGAAGAAGGCGCTCGTTGTCTCTCCTTATTTATGGTTGACAAACGTCAACTTGACCCCTCTAGCTACTACAACCTGCCCAAAATCCTCACCCATGGTATTCGCGCCTCAGATATGAGTGGGATTGGGTTTAAGGATTGCTTTATTCCCGAAGGGATACGCTTAAAAGACGAAGGTTCGGGTTTAGAACTTGCACTCAAGGGCTTCCAAATCACCCGCATGTTGTGCGCCGCCTTCTCTCACGGTGCTGCTGATACCGCCCTGAGAACCACGCTAAACTTTGCCATTAACCGGGTTGTTTATAACAAAACTGTTTTTGATATCCCTCAACCTCGGCAAACCTTAGTCGATGCGTTCATCGATATGTTGGTTTGTGATTGTGAAACCATTGGTGCCGCGAGAGGGTTTCATCTTATCCCCGAACAATTTTCCGTCTGGGCGACGGTGGTTAAATACTTTGTCACCATCAAACTAGAAGAGGTGATTAACAGTGTTTACGTCGTCCTCGGTTCCCGTTTCTATATGCGCGATGAGCATGATTGGGGCATTTTCCAGAAACTGCTGCGGGATAATTCGATTATCAGTATGTTTGATGGCAGCAGCGTGGTTAACCTTCATGCCCTAATTCTCCAGTTTCGCCCAATCGCCAAATATCGCTCCAGACGCAAGCAGAAGACTATGGAGGGTATCCAATCCCGTCTGGATGCAATTTTCTCCCTAGAAAAATCCGTCCCGCCATTTGAGCCAGAGAAGCTGGAATTATTTGGTCGGGGGGCTGACGATGTGCTGCAAGGGCTAGAAATTGCCCTGGAACAACTCCAGGCGCTGAAGACAGAAGCGGATGTTGACGCCGACGTACTGGAAAAAATTATCAGCTTAACTACCATTGTTCTAGAAGAACTCGACGCCTTTGATGAACGCATTGCCAACTCCGGATTTGAACATGGTCATGATCAAGATCCCGAATTATTTGAACTGGCGAAAAAATACTGCGACTTACACGCCGCCGCCGCATCGGTTCACACCTGGATTTACAACCGGAAAATCTTGGGTGAGTTCTTTAGCAAGGGAGAATGGTTAGTATTAGGACTTTATCGCCGCTTACGCCCCTGGCGATCGCTGCCCAATATTGTCCCGAAAGCGTACAGTGAAAATGTTGCTCAAGAACTGCTGAAGCTGCATCAGGAAAACAAAATGTTTTCCATTGTACCCATTCAACTAGCCCACACTGAAACACAAGAGGAAAAACCCCATGCAAGTGCACAACTCCAACTCCAAGCCTAATGACGTTATGGTTCAAAGTGACGTAGAAACCAAGAATCAGCCCGTTGATTCTGTCCAAGCGATTCAAAATTGGATGGTGAATCAACTGGTAGAACAACTATCCCTAGATGCCAAAAACATTGATGTCACCGAACCTTTAACCCGCTATGGGCTTGATTCCATTGATGCGGTAACCATTGTCGGTGAACTCGAAGATTGGTTAGAGGTGGAATTACCTTCGACATTGTTCTGGGATTATCCAACGATTGAGAAATCGGCTCAATACCTAGTCGCAGAATTCGATGTCTCGGCTGCATTAAACAACGCCGAACCCGTAGCCCCCTCGGATAATAAAGAAGTGGAACCCGAAGCATCCGAAAAATCCGGCAAAGGCTGGGGTGGATTTTGGAAAGGATTGGGAGGGTAGAGACGTGCCATGGCACGTCTGGGAGCAGGGGGAGCAGGGGGAGCAGAGGGAGCAGGGGGAGCAGAGGGAGCAGAGGGAGCAGAGGGAGCAGAGGGAGCAGAGGGAGCAGGGGAAGTTAACTCAAAAATCTACCTTACCTATTGCCCATTGCCCATTGCCTATTGCCCATTGCCCATTGCCTATTCCCTGTTCTCTGTTCCCTGTTCCCTAACAAATGACGAATGACGTAGCTTGCTTCTCGCGAAGCGAGTATGACAAATGACAAAAAAGGAGGAAGCTGTTAATTGAATTTTTCTGACTTTTCCTTCTGGTGGGTGCTACTGCTTTACGCCATTCCTTTCTTTGCCATTCGCTATGTTGGCAAATCACTGAAGCTGTGGCGAGACAACTTTGACACCATCGGTTTGGCGGTGATGTCACTGATGTTGTTTTTGAATGCCAGTCGCTCTAGTTTCGCCATCTTTATTGTTGAAGTAGTGTTCAACTACTTCATGGTACGGCTGATGCTCCAGCGTCGTGGAAATGGTGCCAAGTTAATTGCCGCGATTGTGATTATCACGGACATCGCTATCCTCGCCTACCTAAAATACTTGACATTTTTTGCCGAAGATGTATTTGGCATTGTTGTACCGGGATTCAGGAACAATTGGGAACAAAACTTTCCCTTGCCCATTTTTCAACAGATTCCTCCTGGGGTTTCGTTCTACACCTTCCAGATGGTGGCATTTGTGGTCGATTCGCTCAGACCTAAATATAAAAAACCCATCGCTTTTCTGGATTACATTAACTTTATTGCCTTCTTTCCGCAGATTGTCGCTGGACCGATTGAACGACGGGCTGACTTATTACCCCAAATTCAAGGGTTTCGCTTTAAATTCACAGCAGAAAATCTTGAGTTAGGATTACGATGGCTATCTTTGGGCTTCTTTATGAAGTTGGTGCTAGCCGATAATATCGCCCCCTACATTAACTTACAAGAAACCGCCAATCCCTGGATTGTTTGGTTCTTTGCTTACTTATTTACCCTGCGAATCTACTTTGATTTTGCCGGCTATAGTTTCATGGCGCTGGGTGTGGCGAGAATATTGGGAGTTCAACTAACCGTGAACTTCCTGGCTCCCTATACCTCCGTCAGTATCCAGGAATTTTGGCGGCGATGGCACATTACCCTGAATAACTGGTTTCGCGACTATGTGTTTCTACCCCTAATGGGTTCTAAAAAACAATTAGCCGCCTTCTTTTTATTCATCACCTTTACCCTATCAGGGTTCTGGCACGGTGCGGCGTGGAATTTTATTATTTGGGGCGCTTATCATGGAGCGTTACTGCTGCTATTGCGATATACAGGGAGACCTTTTCAACGCTTGATCGGAAAAGGAAAGCAGGTGTCCCGTTTTCAGTTTATCTCTTGGGCGCTAACCTTTGGAGCCGTGACGCTGGGGTGTCTGTTCTTTATGGAAACGGATATTCTACGATTACTCTCAAAGTTACGAACGATTATTACCCCATGGGCGTATTCTTTATCAAATTTAGGCGAATTCTTGAGTTCCTATAGTCTCAACGAAGGCGCTGTATTAATTGTCACACTCTTGCTAGCAAATGGTGTGTTATTTATGGAACATCTCGCCGTTTGGCAGAAACGTAAGTTTGAATATGAATTGTTACTATTGCCTTGGGTATCGCGGGTTTTACTAGGATTAACCATCTTATTCGCGGCGAATCAGCCGTCTGAGTTTATTTACTTTGAATTCTGATGTGGAAATCATTAAAACTGACCAGTTGGATTGCGGTTGCTGCGATCGCGTGGACAATAGGTTATATTTACAACGCCCGCTATGGTGGAGAGTTGAGCTGGCTACGCATGATGTACGAAGACAAAATCGCGTTAGCCGAGAAGGTGGAAGCGCCGCGACGTTTATTGATTACTGGGGGTTCAGGGGCGCACTATAGGATAAACTCCGAGTTGATGGAACAGAAACTGGGGATTCTAGTGCTGAACCTCCCTGAAGACAGGGAAATTCCTAAACTAGACTTTAGGAATGAACAATGAACCATGAACCATCTATTCACATCTGTATTCTAGGCGGGGGTTTTGGTGGACTTTATACCGCCTTATACCTGCAACGGTTTCGCCTGTTTAAATCACCAAAGTATAAAATTACATTAATTGATCGCAAAGATCATCTGGTGTTTACGCCCTTACTCTATGAACGGGTTACCGAGGAACTGCAAGCCTGGGAAATTGCACCCCGTTACCAAAACTTAATAGACAACACAACGATAGACTTTTGTCAAGGAAATATTCAGGCTCTCGATCTAGAAAAACGCCAAGTTAAGCTGCAATTAGAAACCCTATCAGAATTAGGGCAAAATCTCAGAATCGTAAATTATGACTATTTAGTATTAACCGTTGGTGCCGAGATGCGCTTGGAGGGCGTACCGGGTGCAGCGACGTATGCTTATCCCTTCCGCACCGTTACTGATGCGGAACGCCTCAACCAACAGCTTAACCAGTTGGAACAGTCGAATTTGCCGCAAATTCGCATCGCCGTGATCGGTGCAGGACCGAGTGGTGTAGAGTTAGCTTGTAAACTGAGCGATCGCTTGCAGGAACGGGGACAAGTACGACTGATTGAACGGGGTCAGCAATTGCTGAAAACCTTTACCCCTTACAGTCAGAAATCCGCCTATCGCGCCTTAAGTGCCCGTCGGGTACAAATGGAGTTTGAAACCAGCGTAGAGGTGATTGAAGCGGATCAAATTACTCTAATTAATCCGAACGGAAAAACCATTATGCCCGTTGATCTGGTGTTATGGACAGTGGGAACTCGTTCCATTGAATGGGTACGCCATCTTCCTTGTCAGCAGAATCCTCAAGGTAAGATACTCACCCACCCTACTTTACAGGTTGTCGGCTATCCAGAAGTCCTCGCCCTAGGGGATATGGCAGAAATCCCAGATTATCCAGGTCAACTCCCCAAAACCGCACAAGTAGCTTACCAACAAGCGGATTGTGCAGCCAAAAACCTGTATCGGGCGGTTAGGGGTAAACGTTTAAAGCCGTTCCGCTATTTACATTTAGGAGAAATGTTGACCTTGGGAAAAGGGGAGGCGGTAGTTTCCAGTTTTGCCCTGAAGATAAGCGGTCGTTTGGCTGGTATTATTAGACAATTAGTCTATCTTCAGCGATTGCCCACCCTGCGCCATCGCTTATGGGTATTGCGGCATTGGGTGGGTCAATGGTTGGTGAATCTGAAACGGCAATTGGCAAGGCTATTCTGGAAGCGTCGCCGACGAAGGACTGTTAATCGTTGAGCTTGACGGTTAATTTTTTGCTAGCTGGATTAATTGACGTCGCTCTGCTGGTGGGATACTGGACAACGTGAGTTGTGGGGAAGGACACCTCGGTAGGAGATGAAGTGAGTTCAAGCTATGTAGCGGAAATTTGAAACAAAAGAACATCTACATCATGGCAGACGGTGATAACACCTATGAGGTCGCAGCAATGCGTCAATTGTTGCAGCGCCTGTTAGGAGAGCAGCTAGATAGGGTTATCGGTATGCGCCGCACAGAGGCTAGAGAGAGTGCTGCCTACTGTCGTGGTCATCGGGGCGGCAATGCCAATCGCCAAACGCCAAATTTAATAGTTAATCAAAAATTGATGCTAAGTAATATTACATGAAAATTTTAACAAAAATAATTTTAATTTCCTTACTATGGATTACCGCCGTCAACTCAGGAACGCTTGGTGTTCTCGATACTGATCTCAGATTGCAGATGGCTCATGCCTGGTGGACGGGGACTGAAGAAGTACAAGTATCCCCAGATTATCAATTCAAGGTGCGGGGAGATATTCAAGCTGGAGTTATAGGAACTGGTGGAAGGCGTTACATCGCTTACGAACCGGGACAGTCTTTCCTTATGCTTCCGGGTGACTGGTTAGGAACCCAGTTGCATAAATTTTTCCCTAATCTACCCTCAAAAACTGTCCGGGATTTAACGGTTAACGTTTTAATTTTTATTCCCTTAAATGTGGCGGTTGTAGTTGCTTGTTTCTGGTTACTCCGGCTTTTTGATTTTGAAGAACGAATTGCCGGATTAACCAGTCTTACCTTTTTGCTGGGTACGACAGTTTTACATTACGCTCAAGTGCATCAGCATAATAATCAACTGTTGCTACTGGCGATGATTGGTTATGCCAGTGCCTTAGCTTATGTGCGAACTAAACGTCCTGGCTTTGTCTTCATTAGTGGACTGGCTTTAGGTGGTGCGGTATTGATCCGAATTACTAGTATTATTCATGCTTTGACGGTAGCACTTTTTCTAATCGGGTGTCTAGCTTATCAAAACCGCGACCTACTCAAACTGATGAAGACGGTAGGATTATGGAGCATCGGCTTCATTCCATTTACATTACTTGGGCGCATTTTCGATTATATCCGCTACGGGAGCTTGTTGGCTACGGGCAAAAGGGTGGAAAAGCAGCAGTTAGGTACTGATCCAATTTGGGTAGGTTTACCGGATTTACCAGAGAATTATCCCTTAATCAATAACCCAGTTGAGGGGATTATCGGCTCCCTGCTATCACCGGCAAAAAGCATTTTTATCTATGACCCATTACTTCTACCGTGTTTAACACTCGGTATTCTTCTGTGGCGGAAAGTTTCACCATTTATGCAGTGGTATCTGGTGACTGGAGTTTTAAATTTAGGTCTACATATAGTTGCCTACAGTCGTTTTGTTTTCTGGCATGGGGATCATGCTTGGGCAGCCAGATATCACGTTACCTCTGTTCATCTCTTACTCATCCCTCTTTTGGCTTTATTTATACAGCATCTTCTATCGGCTAAGAAATTAAAGGCTTGGTTGATGAGAGGAATCCTGGCAATTGCTATCCTGGCTCAAATAGCATCGGTGGCAATGCCCATGAACTTAGAAATTTATCAAAAAAAGGTAGGAATGCCAGGAACTCGTTTTGATGCCCGTCTAGCTCAACGCTTGAATAATATTGTTTGCTTGATAGATGGGTCTTTCACAGAAGGATGTGTCGAGATGAATCCGGAACAAAAAGGATTTGTAGAGCATTTTAATCACATATCCTTTTTACCATTTAACTTGAGAAAAGAAGCCGCAGAGAATCCGGAATTATTAAAACTTTCACAAATTTTATTAATTTTTTGGATAGTTGTGGTAACTTTGGCGATTGGGACGACGCTATGGTTCTGTTACGTCGGCTGATGAGAGAGGTGTTGGCTTGCTGTTTAAACCGTTCTTAGGAGACTAAATAAGGTATACTAAATCACTATTGAGACCTAGTCTCATTCCCCCTTGTCAAAATCTCGGCTTATTCGGCGGGTTAGCGTAACGGAGGATTGCCTATTGACTGGCAAATTACATCGTCTTGATCAATAAAGCTCACTCAATCGTTTCTTTTTTTCCCATATCGATAAGAATTGGTTATGAACAATCCTCTGGTTCTCAGCGTTCTGATTTTGATATCCGTCTCCTTAAACTCGCTCGGTCAAAGCCTTCTAAAACTAGGAGCTGGTCAGAATCCTCTAAATCTTTATCTACTCGGAGGTATTACGGCTTATGCAGTGAGTACAGTATTTTATGTGCTCGTTTTGGGTAAACTTAATTTATCCTTGGTTTATCCCTTAGTTATTGGATTAACCATTACAGCAACCACTTTATCTGGAACGATTCTTTTAAAAGAACATGTTTCCTATACGCACTGGGTAGGCATTGGTTTAATATTGAGTGGAATTTGCGCGATCGCTTTTGGCAGAATTTCTTAAACTGATTAAAGTAAAAAGATAGAGGATATTTATTAATAGACCCTAAAAATAAAGCTGCCCTTACACAGCAAGCTTACATCATTCTATTAATAAAATTACTGAAATTTTTTCTACAGCCCACACCTATTCCCCACGCCCAAGATGCTATGAAAAACCAGATGAACAGAAGTTTGCTCCTAAAAATGATCTGTGTTAAATTCTGTCGGAGAAATGCTATCATTCAAAAATTCAGGCTAAATTGGGAAAACTAGGACTTGAGAAATGACGGATTCATTATCGTTTGAGACCTATCAAGCAAAAATCCTTTCATCAAATCCACTGGCGTTATCGGTAGTTGTACCTATTTACAATGAAGTTGCTAGTATACCGCACCTAGTTGACGCTGTAGCAACCAGTTTAAGTGCCAATCAGCTTTCCTACGAAATTGTCTGTGTCGATGATGGTTCCCAAGATGGTTCCACAGAACTCCTCCTGGAGTTAGCACGCAGCCGCCCGGACTTTAAAGCGGTGATTCTCCGCCGAAATTACGGTCAAACCGCCGCTATGTCAGCCGGATTTAAACATGCTCAAGGTCGCGTTATTGTGATGATAGATGGTGATTTACAAAATGATCCGGCTGATATTCCCGCCTTACTCGCCAAAATAGAAGAAGGGTATGATTTAGTCAGTGGTTGGCGCAAAGAAAGACAAGATGCGGCTTTAACTCGACTCCTCCCCTCTAAAATTGCCAATTTGCTTATTGGAAAGGTGACTGGCGTCAAATTACATGACTATGGGTGTTCCCTTAAAGCCTACCGTTCTGAACTGGTGGCGGATATGAATCTCTATGGCGAGTTACATCGATTCTTGCCAGCGTTAGCTTACATTGAGGGAGCCAGAATTAGTGAAATTCCCGTGCGACATCATGCCCGTCGTTATGGTACAAGTAAGTATGGATTGGGGCGAACGTTTCGTGTGGTGATGGATTTATTGACCGTATTTTTTATGAAAAAATTCCTCACTCGCCCCATGCATGTCTTTGGACTATTCGGCTTGCTTTCCTTCGGTGTCGGATTGTTTTTAGGGCTATATTTAACGATACTCAAACTAGGTTTTGGGCAGAGTATTGGTGACCGACCTTTGCTGATTTTAGCTGTTGTTCTGTTATTAGCAGGCGTCCAGTTATTTAGCTTTGGTCTATTGGCAGAAGTGTTAATGCGAACCTACCATGAATCCCAAGGGCGACCAATCTATCGGGTGCGGGAGGTGGTTGGGAGGAATTATGAATGATGACTCCTTACCCGCCACTAACGGCTGTCGCTAAACCGAGACGCTAGGAGGGCGGGTTTAGTCAAGTTATAAGTTGAAAGCCAAAGGTTATTGGTAAAACCCGCCCCTACAATTGATTGCTATTCTAGGAAGTCCACAAACGTTCGCTGATAAGGGCTAGTCCAGCTGCGCTGAGTTCTGCCAAAATACTAACAAGGCGAAATAAGGCAACCCCTGTAAGGATGAGAACAGCAGACAACTGCTGATCTAAAAGCGCGATCGCAGTGGCTTCAAATACACCTAAACCTCCCGGTGCGCCAGGTACGACTAATCCCAGTAACCAGGCGAAACTAAATGCACTCAGTAACGGCAGAATTTGACTGGGAGTAATTGATCCTAGCGCCAGTAAAGTAAATATAAATCCGGTTCCCCGAAATCCCAAAAAGCCCATTTCACCCAACAATGGCAATAAGGGATAGCGTTCAATGTAGAAGTCTCCCGTATCTGTAACCTTCTTGGAACGGCTTAAGCGTTGAACAATGGGATTGAGAACTCGCGGATGAACTCCCAACAACACCACGATTAAGCCCAAAATTTGTAAACCCCACATCCGGCTATCAGACGCCGTGTTAATCCACCCCAATCCGCCACTAATTAACGCGATCGCTAACGCCGCGGCTGCCATTAACAGGGGTTCGAGTAACACACTGATACTAGCAGCACCCACTGATCCCCCCGCCCCCCTCACCGCTGAAATTCGACCATAGAAATGCCACACATTGCCAGGTAAATATTTAGCGATATTAGTTTTCAGGTAAACCTGTAGCGCCCAACGCACTCCTATGGGTTGCTTAAAAGCCTGTAAAATCCACGTCCAAACCCAACCCGACCAAGTATGTGCCAGAAGCGTAACCAAAAGTGCGATCGCCAGCATTGTCCACCCCTGGGGATCAATGCGAATTCCAGCAACATCTCGCCAATGATCTTTAAAAGCTTTGGCGATAAAAAACAGCGTCCCGCCCAGAATGACCCAGCGAATGTAGGGTTTTATCGACGACCAGATTTTTTTCATGGGCTGGGCAATTTTTTGATATACCAATTTATACCAAATTTGATTGTAAAGACGTAGCAGGCTACGTCTGGAAAAAGGTTGGGGCGGGCGCGAGTCACATCTGGATGAGGTAAGAAGCGATAATAGTCAAACCCGCCCCTAAAAATGCGTGACTTTTGACTTTATTTACTGATTGAAGCAGCTAACGCAGCTATGGATTGTTCAACGATAGTAGCGGCGGCGTCTACTTCCTCAGCCGAGACGATCAAGGGCGGGACAAAGCGCACCACCTTAGGACCTGCGGGTACTAACAGCAATCCTCGTTCCATCGCCGCTTTCACCACATCCACAGCCGTAAGTTCCACATCCGCGTTCAACTCCATCCCATTAATCAGTCCCCAACCGCGCACCTCAACAATCAGATGGGGATAGTTCATCGCGATCGCTCTTAAACGAGTCCGCAACTGTTCGCCCCGTTGCTGAACGTTTTGTAGAATATCTTCCCGTTCCAACGTCTGAGCGACAGTTAATGCAGTAGCACAAGCCAAGGGATTCCCGCCAAAGGTACTCGCGTGATCCCCAGGTTGAAACACATTACAGAATTGCTTACACAGCATCGCCCCAATTGGAACACCGCCAGCTAATCCCTTAGCGCTGGTAAAAATATCTGGCTCAATCCCTAAATTCTCATATCCCCAGTACTTACCCGTGCGACCCATACCGACTTGTACTTCATCTAAAATCAGCAAGATCCCCGTCTCGTCACAGATTTTCCGCAAGCGCAGGAAGTACTCCAACTCTCCTGGACGCACACCCCCTTCTCCTTGCAGAGGTTCCAGCATCACCGCCGCTACTCGTTGATCCCCTTCATCCAATTCTGTGATCGCATTTTCCAGGGCGCGGATATCGTTATACGGCACATAATAGAATCCCGGCACCAAGGGGTCAAAATTCTTCTGATACTTTGGCTGACCCGTTGCTGTAATCGTCGCTAACGTGCGTCCATGGAAACTGGCATTCGCTGTCAAAATTATCGGTTTCTCAATCTCTAGAACCGTGTGGGCGTATTTCCGAGCCAATTTAATTGCCCCTTCATTCGCCTCCGCACCCGAGTTACAGAAAAAGACGCGATCGGCACAGGAATGCTCAATCATCCACCGAGCTAAGTCTCCTTGGGGGGGAATATAGTACAGATTAGAAACATGGTGCAGGGTTTTGATTTGTTGCGTCACCGTTTCGATGAGAGCCGGATGGGCGTGACCCAAGGTACAGGTAGCGATCCCAGCTACAAAATCGAGATAATCACGTCCGGCTGTATCCCAAACCCGGCAACCCGTACCCCGTTCTAGGGCGATGGGGAAGCGACTATATGTTCCCATCACGTTAGTATCGAAATCGTTGGGATTGTATGCAGTAGATACACCATCTGCTGATTCAGCAGGGATTCCGGGATTCTCGACGAGAGTTGGTCTAGTCACAAACATCATCTCCTAATTTGATTGGTCATTTTTCAGGGAACAGGGAACGTTTTTCCGAATGTAGGGGCGGGTTTCACTATTATCGTTTTTTTCCTGCCCTGATGTGACTCGCGCCCGCCCCTACCGAAGTTTTGAGTTAACTCCCTTGTCTCCCCATCTCCCCCATCTCCCCTTGCTTCCCCATCCCCTTCAGCTTATTTTCACCCGATCGGTAGAGAGGAAAACACTGACCTGTATGAGATTCTGTATATAGCCCATTGAATTTCCCGCTATAATCCATACACCTATGCTGTTGAGTAGTTTGTAATCAGGGCAACAACTAGCCAAATTGCTTCTGGTAGCCTTAGAATCAGTATTTTCTAATCCTAAACGTAGAGAAGGTATCGAGATGAGGGGTGCGCCTTGGATGGCAACTCCCATTCAAATCGTCTCCGCTGTTGAGCTGTAAAGCCCAGAGCTACAGCCAATTTTGAAAAAATTTCTTGAGAACGCTCATTTATATTCAGTCCATCGGCTCAATCTGATTTGCCAGAAAACTCAATCACAATTTTCCATAACACTCCTACTTCAAACCTAACTATGACTATCGCACAATTGAACCCAACTTCTACTCGTCAGTTTACAGAAGATACGGATTTTTCTCACCCTCAGACTGATCAAATCTCAGACAATGACCAAAATCTTGTAGAAGTCGAATTTTCCGACTCAGAGACTCGTTCGGGAAAAACGCGGCAATCTGGCTACCATAAAACTAGCTCTGATGATACAGTAGGAGCTTTCTTCAAGGAGATGGCGCGTTATCCCTTGCTGAAGCCAGAAGAAGAGATCGAGTTAGCCACTCAGGTTCAATTCCTGGTAGAAATGGACGAGATGACTGAACGCTTGCACCAGGAGTTGGGGCGCAAGCCAACGAATGCGGAACTGGCTCAATCTTTTGATCTCACCGAACGTCAATTTGAAAATCGCCTCTACCGAGGACAGATATCTAAGCGTAAAATGATTCGCTCCAACTTACGCTTAGTCGTTTCCATCGCCAAGCGTTATCTTAACCGGGGAGTTCCTTTCCTAGATTTAATTCAAGAAGGCGCATTAGGGCTCAATCGGGCGGCGGAGAAGTTCGATCCCGGCAAAGGTTACAAATTCTCCACCTATGCTTATTGGTGGATTCGTCAGGCGATTACCCGTACCATAGCCAACGACGCCCGTACCATTCGCTTACCGATTCACATTGTCGAAAAGCTGAATAAGCTGAAAAAAGTGCAACGGGAACTCAAACAGCAACTGCAACGGACTCCCAACGAAACCGAACTTGCAGAAGCCTTAGAGATTAGCCGCACTAACTTGCGTCAGTTGTTACAATTACGTCGGCGATCGCTCTCCCTCAACCATCGGGTGGGTAAAGGCGAAGATACAGAACTTGTGGATTTGCTAGAAGATAATGATTTACACTTGCCCGAACAGCAGATGAGCGAATCCATGATGCGTCAAGAGATTTCCGATGTCTTGAGTGATGTTCTCACCGAACGGGAAAAGGATGTCATTTCTCTGCGCTATGGGTTGGCTACTCCTGAAGCCTACACCTTAGAGGAAGTTGGCAGCATGTTCAACCTTTCCCGCGAAAGGGTACGTCAGATTCAGAGTAAAGCCATGCGGAAGCTGCGCCGTCCTCAAGTTGCTCGTCGCCTACAAGGGTGGTTAAGTTAGGATTGGTTCTGTATCTGTAGTAAGCGCTGTCTTCGCTGATGGCACACTTCGTGCCAACTACGAACGAACAATGAATAAGTTGAAGATACGACCAGCTACCCCAACGGATGTGCCAGTGCTGTTTGAACTCATTCAAGCACTAGCTGAGTATGAGAAGCTGTCTCACCTAGTCACAGGGACTGTGGACGCTCTCCACGACCATCTGTTTGGCGCTAAACCTTATGTTGAGGCAATTCTGGCAGAGTATGAGGGGCAAACGGTAGGGTTTGCCCTGTTTTTCTCTAACTATTCCACCTTTTTGACCAAACCGGGCATTTATATTGAAGATTTATTCGTGCGCCCGAAATTTCGGCGTCAGGGTATCGGGAAGGCGTTGCTAACCTATGTTGCCCAACTAGCGGTAGAACGGGATTGTGGGCGCTTAGAGTGGTCAGTATTGGACTGGAATGAACCTGCGATCGCGTTTTATCAGCGTCTAGGTGCTACAGTGCTACCCGACTGGCGCATTTGCCGAATCACAGGCGATGCGCTCCCCCAACTAGCGACACAAACCTTATATAATCATTAAATTCGTTTACAACTTATGTCGCCAAGGCTGATGAAATATCAAAAACCGTGTTTTTCCTCTTGCAGTCAGTGATCCCAGTCTTTTACCCCACCCTTGAGTACGTGCAGTTAAAGCTGTTCGACTGGTAGGGAATCACCGTCCTTGTAGGGCGGTGAGGATGTCAAAAAATTAAGTAGATCGACTTAAGATGAATGGCACTAAAATAAACATTTTGGGATCGCCCAAACCCTTGATATACAGTCTGGTGGGCATTGCCCACCAGACTTAAGTCAGTGCCATTTTACTTAAGATTTTGATTAACTGTTTCAGGAAATGAGGAGAACATCATGATTTGGGTGAATGAACAGGTTGATCCCGGAGGTCTGATTTATTCGTGCATCGCTTGTTGTGATGAGGCTCAAGCCAAAGACTGCCACGAATCGTTCCAGCAGAACTTGACAGCAGAGCAAAAATCAGCAGGTTGGGTGGCGCGTCTGAGAACTGTCAGTTCCTGGGATGAAGTGCCAGTCAATTCGTTGAAGCTGGACTGAGAATATCTGTATAATCTGGATAATCTGGGATTGTAGGGGCGTTGGCGAAAATAGGGAGCATATCACCCTTGATTCTCCTGTAGGGGCGACCCGCTTGCACAAATCACCAACGGTGTCCACTCAATTTGCTTGGGTTGCCCTGGACTTAACCCCGTATATGAGAAAGTGTTTCTTGAGAGTTATGTGCTTAAGTTGACACCAGTGACCGACGTGCGCTCATAACATCCGTCAATGCCCACTCCAATTGGACTTTAAGGTTATTGGCATTTGTACAAAATATCATTAAAATCAGAGGATTGGAGGAAAGCTACCCAAGGACAAATGACCAATGACCAATGACCAATGACGCAAGAACTGATAATTGAGGCAGGTCGCACCGAACAACAATATTGGAAGGACTTGTGGCGTTACCGGGAATTATTCTACTTTCTAGCATGGCGAGATATCCTAGTACGATACAAGCAAACCATCATTGGCATAGCCTGGGCATTAATTCGACCCTTTTTAACGATGGTGGTATTTACGATAGTTTTTGGTAAACTGGCAAAGTTACCATCTGAAGGAGTCCCTTATCCGATTTTGGTATTTGCGGCGATGTTACCCTGGCAGTTTTTTTCCAATTCCCTTTCCGGGTGCAGCAATAGTTTAATCAGTAATGCCAATTTAATTGCCAAGGTCTACTTTCCCCGCTTGATTGTGCCAGCAAGTTCTGTGATTGTCAGCTTTGTAGATTTTATGATATCAGGGATGATTTTGCTAGGCTTAATGGCATGGTATGATTTCTTACCCAGTTGGCGAATTTTGACACTACCATTTTTTATTATAATTGCATTTGCGGCATCAATGGGGGCAGGGTTATGGCTAGCCGCGCTGAATGTAAAGTATCGGGATTTTCGCTATATTGTTCCGTTCATTGTCCAGTTTGGTTTGTATATTTCACCCGTAGGATTTAGTAGCACGATTGTGCCTCAAGAGTGGCGGTTAGTTTATTCCCTCAACCCTATGGTCGGGGTAATCGATGGATTTCGTTGGGCAATTTTAGGGGGAAACGCAAGAATTTACCTGCCAGGATTTCTACTTTCATTGGGATTGGTTTTTGGAGTATTGGCAAGCGGGGTGTGGTATTTTCGTAAGGTAGAACGGACGTTTGCGGATGTAATCTAGATATTTTCAGTGGATAAGCTAACTAGGTAATGGGTAATGTCTGACACGGTGATTCAGGTCGAGAATCTCGGTAAGAAATATATTATTGGGCATCAGCAGCAGGAACGTTACACGGCGCTGCGGGATGTAATGGCTAATGGGGCGAATTCTCTTGGACAAAGGTTGCTGAACCCTTGGGGAAAACAGATAGCTAACCCTGCTTATGAGGAGTTTTGGGCGCTGAAGGATGTGTCATTTGAGGTCAAGCAGGGAGACAGAGTAGGGATTATTGGGCGTAACGGGGCAGGAAAATCAACGTTATTAAAGATTTTAAGCCGGATTACGGAACCGACAACGGGGAGGATTCGGATTAAAGGGCGAGTAGCGAGTTTGTTGGAAGTGGGAACAGGGTTTCACCCAGAGTTGACAGGACGGGAGAATATTTTCTTAAACGGTGCGATTCTGGGAATGAGCAAGGCGGAGATTAAGCGGAAATTTGATGAAATTGTAGCGTTTGCTGAGGTAGAAAAGTTCTTAGATACGCCAGTGAAGCGGTACTCATCAGGAATGTATGTGCGGCTAGCGTTTGCGGTGGCGGCGCATTTGGAACCGGAGATTTTAGTTGTAGATGAGGTGCTGGCTGTAGGAGATGCCCAGTTTCAGCAGAAGTGTTTGGGGAAAATGCAGGAGGTGGGAAAGGAAGGGCGGACAGTTTTGTTTGTCAGTCATAACATGGCAGCTATGGAAGCTTTATGTGTGAGTGGGATTTTTTTAGAAGGGGGGCAAATAAAAAAAATAGGTTCGGCTCAGGAAGTAGCAGTTCACTATCAAAAAAATATAAAAATGAATACATCAGTACGAAACCGAGAAAATGTTGTTGGTTTTAGTGAAAAACATCAAATAAAAGTTATTAATTTAAAAGCTTATTTTACACCCAACAAACTTAAAGATGCTTTGGATTTAAAAATAGAGTTTGATGTTGTATCTTCAAAGCATTATACAAATATCGGTGTTGGATTAATTCTATCTACTTTAGGGGGCGTTCGTGTCACAATGATGGCTCCTGCCTTTACTAACTACATTATTGAGACATTAGAACGAGCGACAAAGTGTATTTTTGAATGTCGCAACATTCAAAAGTATCTAGGAGGTGGAGATTACACGATTAGTATTTGGTTGTCAAAACCAAAACTTGAAATTTTGTTAAGAATTGAAGACGCTTTAATACTGACAATTCCGGCTCGCGATATTTTTGGTACGGGTACATATTTTGAATCTCATATCCATGGTTTAGTGCCTTTACCTCTAAACTATAGAAACAAAAAATTAACGACTGAGTTAAAATATTAAAGAGATTATTAATTATTTAAACCAACTGACTTATAGTGAGAGATTAGCATTGAAAATGTTTATTGATGAGAAAAATATGGTTATTGAACCTACAGCAAATTCCACTCTTATTTTTTTTCTCCATCTTCCCAAAACAGGTGGAACTACGCTAAATAGTATCCTCAAACGTCAATATCTATCGCATCAAATTTTGTCCATCGATCAACAATTCAATACAACTATACAAGCTCCTCAAATGAGCAAAGCTGAACTATCAAAGTTAAAGATTGTTAAAGGTCATTTTAGCTTTGGCTATCATCAGTTTTTCTCACGTCCATTTACCTACTTTACCATGCTCCGAAATCCTGTGGATCGGGTCATATCGGATTATTACCATATTATTCGTGTTCCTCAACACAAGTTACATAATCAAGTCATTTCTCAAAATATGAGTCTTGAAGACTATGTTTGTAGTGGCATATCAAGGATGTCAGAAAATGGACAGACAAAATTTTTATCGGGTAAACATACAGAAATAGGGTTTAATCAGTGTTCTTCTGAAATCCTGGAGTTAGCTAAGAATAATTTAAAAGAACACTTTATAGTTGTTGGAATTACAGAAAAATTTAATGAGTCACTTATCTTATTAAAGAGAGCTTTGAAATGGGACTTTAAAAAATGCCTTTATATAAAACAAAGAGTAGGGAATAACAGAATATCTAAAAACGATATACCTATAAAAACCTTGAAGCTTATTCAAAAATACAATCAATTTGATCTAGAACTATATCACTACGGCATAGATATTTTTAATGAATTAAAAGAAATAAATGAGATTGATTTTCAAGTCAAAAAGATCATTTTTTTTAATAAAATATATAGAGATTATTATGCAAAATTACCCAATTTTGCCAAATCTATTTGTCAGCAATTTATCTAAGGTTGAATAAATTACAAATTGGTCAAAAATGTATAAAATATTTAATTTAATGGTAACTTGAAAATCAAATTATGGGAGAATTGTCGTCCGGACACAGTCCTAAGTAAGAAATAAAGAACTAATGACCAATGACACGAGATGCCAACGCAGATATACAGATCAATGAATTCGAGCCGAAGCCTTCTTAAACAATTATTGCCTGAGTCATTTAGAAAGATAATTCGCTTTTGTATAAACTCTAATTACCGGGCAATGAGAATTCGTAAAATAGCCAGAACGCTCCGTCGCCGTAAAATAGCCCAAGCACAGTCGGTGTTGAGGAGTAAAACAGATGGACATATCGCCTCAGGTCCTTTTCAAGGATTACGTTATATAACTGATTCAATTAACAGTGCTTGGTCTCCAAAAGTAATAGGAACTTATGAAAAAGAGCTATGGTCTATTGTTGAAGAGATTATTGACAAATCTTATAAACTCATCATTGACATTGGTGCAGCAGAAGGATACTACGCAGTGGGTTTTGCCTATCGTATGCAAGAAACCAAAGTCATCTGTTTTGAGTCAGAACCCAATGCTCACTTACTTCTACAAAATTTTGCCAAATTAAACACGGTTGATGACCAGATTGAGGTATTTGGAGCCTGTACCCCTGAAGTTTTATCAGAAATTATATATTCAGACCAAAGAACCGTAATTATTTGTGATATTGAAGGAGCAGAATATACACTCCTTGATCCTAAAAAAGTTCCGGGGCTGAAAAATACAGACATTCTGGTAGAACTCCATCACTTTGTTTGTCCAGATATTGCCCATATTTTTTATGAGCGATTCAGTGAAACTCATAGAATTGAGTTAATCCAAACAAATCCTAGAAACTACCAGGATTTTCCTCGGTGTCTTACTATCTCAAAAAAATATGCCATGGCTTGTATGGATGAAGATCGTCCCTGTTCTATGATGTGGTTTTGGATGAAAACCAAGGAAGTATTGGTTAACTAACTGATGTGCATATTGCAACTCCTTTAAGTAACTTTGTCAATAGGGTGAAACCACAAGTGTATAAAACATTTAAACGTATCATTGAGAATCTTCTTAATATTCTTGGGTATGAAGTTTGGCACAAAAGCGTTAAACGCCCCACAACAGGAAGTAAGGATTTTTTCCTGCGTTCATACCCAGACTTAAATTGATTGAATATAATAATTGAGATTGATATTTTTATTATAATTATTTAACTATGTCTATAGGCTCCTTGTTATTTAAAATACGCCAAAAATATAAACATGGTTTACAAACGACTTTCTACCGAGATCATGTTAGGTCGAAAATTTTAACTTCTCAACCAGTAACTGATATAACAGATACTACTTGTGAAATCCATGTTTTGACTTCTACAACCGATTGGCTAAACCTAATTTGGGTCTTAAAGTCTTTCTACCATTTTTCTGGTCGGCTCTACAGCCTTTGTATCCACGACGACGGAACATTGACGCAGGAACATTGTGATAAGCTCCAGTATCACTTTCCAGATAGTAGAATCATTGACCGAAAGATAGCCGAGGAGAAGATGGTAGCATTATTGAAACCCTATCCTCGCTGTCTGGAGTTTCGTCAGACTAATCACCTCTCGCCCAAAGTGTTTGACTTTGTGGCTTATCTAGAGAGCGATCGCATGTTGCTGCTAGATAGTGATGTATTATTTTTCCAGGAACCAACAGAGTTGCTGAGGCGGATAGAATCTCCCATCTATTCATATAACTCAGTGAATAGAGATATAGCTAGCGCTTATACCATTGACTCAGCCGTTGTAAGAGAACGTATGGGATTTACCATACAGCCCAGATTTAACTCTGGCTTGGGACTAATTCACAAAAAATCGATGAATCTCGACTGGATTGAGCAATTTCTCAGTCTTCCGGGAATCGTTGGTCATTTCTGGCGCATTGAGCAAACCCTCTTTGCCCTATGTAGTTCTAAATTTGGTGTTGAGTTGTTACCTGAAGAGTATGATGTTCATTTAGGAAAAGGAATTAAGAGTTCCCCTTGCCGTCACTATGTTGGAGCAATCCGGCATTTAATGTATAGTGAAGGCATAAGAGATTTAGTAAAAACTGGATTTCTGAAGGAGTTAAGTCAGTGAGTGCTGAGAAGTCTGTCCCATATAGACCCATTCAAGTATTAATGATGCCGGATTATCGAGTCGATAATCCTTACCAGACGCTCTTAGCTCAATCCTTAGAGTCAAATGGGGTGCAGGTGCATTTTCCCTGGGGTTATCGGCGAGTTTTCCCTATATTTCGGGCTGTTAACACTAGTCCCCAACCCTTCAATGTTTTGCATTTACACTGGCTCAGCCCCTATACTAAGGGTGATCGATGGCTGGTAAAGTTTGTTTACAGTGTTAAGTTTTTAATCGATGTCATCATAACTCGCTGGATTGGCGTAAGGGTAGTTTGGACTGTTCACAATCGCATTTCCCATGATTCCAAGTTTCCGGGATTAGATCTCTGGACTAGACGTATTTTAGCGCAGTTGGTGGATCGAATCATCTTACATAATCACTCCACCTTAGACGCGATCGCTCAGGAATATCGATTCGATATTACTAAAGCTGCGGTCATACCAATTGGACATTATCGAAATGTTTACCGTCCCCTGATTGACGAAAAATTGGCACGAGATCAACTTGGTTTACCTCTCACCGGACGCATCTACCTCCATCAGGGGATGCTTAGACCTTATAAAGGAATAGAACAGTTATTAAAAGTTTGGGCTGAAAATGCGGATATATTGCAGGGGGATACCCTCCTGATTATAGGAAAAGCTCTAAATGCAGCATACGGCAAGCAACTAACACAGCTAGCTACCGGGATAAAGGGGGTTATCATTTATCCTGAGTTTATAGAAGATGACAGAATGCACATATTTTTTAGTGCAGCAACTATTGTAGTACTACCGTTTAAAAGCATCCTCACTTCTAGTAGTTTGGTTGTTGCGATGTCCTATAGTAAACCGATTATTGCTCCTAAGCTGGGGGAAATCCAGGAAACTCTTGGAGTAGCAAACAGCTTGCTATATGAGCCTAATGATGAGCAAGGATTACTACAGGCATTCAAGAAAAGCATTTATGTTAATCTAGAACAATTGAGTCAGTTAGTGACTCAAGCATGTGATCTACTTGATTGGAATAAAATAGGACTAGAGATCTCAAAGCTCTACCAGGCAACCCTTAGCTTTTAGTGCTCTTTTAGACTAGCTATGATAAATTACCCCGAAATAACCTCCATAATCCTTGCTACGCAAGAATCATGGACATTCAAAAAAGCAATTTTAATAAAACATGATTTTTGTTTTGTTAGATCCTTTGCTATTTAAGGATTAAGCTTATTTAAATTGCTAATTTGCCATAACCAGTCTAAGAGAGCCGCTTTTAGATAAAATTTTTTGTCTATATCACTAAAAATATCACTAGAAAGTAAAACCCTAATCCTGGGATTTAATGATTAGCCAAAAGGAGAAAATAGATTTTGCTATGTTTTATAATGGCGCTAAAATCAAAGGCTATATCCACGAATTGGGAACGAGTTTCAGTGATTTTTGAAAACTCACTCCTTTCTGCTTATAACCAAATTGATCCTGACTTTAGGATTATTGTGGTTTGCCATGAAACTCCTAAATTACAACATAGCTATGATGAGCGAGTGGAAATCATTAATGTAGACTTTCTACCTCCCACCCAAGTAAATACCAATCTGACGATGCAAGATAAATGGAGAAAGTTGGCTGTGGGAATGATTAGAGTAGGAGAATTATGTCCCGATTTTGTGATGATTATGGATGCGGATGATCTGGTAAACAGGAGATTAGCCCATTATGCTAATACAAATCCAGAAGTCAACGGTTGGATTTTTAAGCAAGGCTATCGATATAAGTACGGTAGCCAGTGGATATATTGGGACAATAACTTTAACTGTGGTACGAACGCAATTGTCAATAGTAAACTCATTAAATTTCCCCAAAATATAGATAATATAAGTATTGATGAATGTGTTATCCTACGTAATGGTCATACTATTATTGAAGAAAAGTTAGAGGCTCTAGAAACACCTTTAATGCCTCTACCATTTCCCGGTGCTATCTATATCTATGGTCATGGAGATAATGATAGCGCTTATAATCAAACTAGGAGATGGCACGGATTCAGATATTTTCTGGGTAAAGTCCGACAAATAAGACCTTTGAGCAATCAAATTAAAAAAGAATTTTCTGTCTTAATATGAACCATTGATATAGCATATAGCAATGTCCAAAATAACCCAAAAATTAAAGTCAGCCTTATATTTAGTTAGAAATAGCTCTAACCCATTGAGTGCTATTTACAAGCAAAGTCTAAAAAATTTAAAGCAATACAGAATTACTTATCAACAAGGCAAAAATTTTTACTATAAAGTTAAGGCAGGGTTCAAGTTCATCTGCTTACCTGAATCCAAGACTTCAGTTAATTTATATCTCCAAAACGAATTGTATGAAGATATTGAATTAAAAATTGCTGGAATGTGGCTATATAAAAATGATACTTGTTTAGATCTAGGAGCTAATATAGGTTACTGCTCCGCACTATTTGCTAATAAAGTTTCTAGTCAAGGAAAAGTTATTGCTGTAGAAGCATCACCTCAAACTTCTGAATATTTAGACAAGGCAATTCGCTTACTCAATTTAAGACAAGTTAATTTAGAACAAGGTTGTGTAATTGATCGAGATGGCTTTGTCGATTTTATGGTTAGCCGTGATGGCAGTTTAGATGTTAAGCAATCTTTAACAATAAACCCTGAAGAAAAAGATGCTTTTCAAAAAAAGACAGTTAAGGCTTTTACGATTAACAAATTGATTAAAAAACACAAAATTTCCCAAAATGTTTCTCTTGTTAAGATGGATATAGAGGGAGCTGAACCTTTAGCTTTAAAGGGAGGTTCTCTACTCTTCGAGGGAACATCACTCCCTCTGTTTATTATTGAGATATATAAATTAGGTTTATCGAGATTGGGTTTTGATCCAAAAGATATTGTCAATTTTTTTCCGTTAGATTTATTTGATCTTTATCATGTGAACAGGAGTCATCCTAACCCTAGTCCTGAATTTGAATATGGAGTTATATATCCTCTACTTAATCCTAATACTTACAGTTACCCTTGGCACACAAACATTATCGCTATTCCTAAAGTTGGCAAATACGCCAATCGAAAAATAAAAATAAAATCCTATCTTCCTTAAGGTTTAATCAACAATATAGAACATGAATAAACCTTTAGTCTCGATAATAATTACTTGTTTTAATCGAGAAAAATATTTACCCAGTGCTGCCCGTAATCATGGACTAAAATTAGCGGAAGGTCAATATATTAAAATTATCGATAGTGATGATATACTTGTACCTAAAGCTATAGAATGTAAAGTTCAAGCTTTAACACATTTTCAGGCAGATGTGTCTGCATGTGGCAAATGAAAAGTGCATTTACTATTACATGAAATAATTTTTAAATTATGATTTAAGCCTACAATAAATTAGGATATGGTTATATTTTGGGTTGTTATTAATTTATGAATTGTAAGGTTAGTATTCTTATTCCTTGTTATAATGCAGAGCAATGGATTGCCGAGACAATAGAAAGCGCATTGAATCAAACATATCCTCACAAAGAGGTAATTGTAGTTGATGATGGTTCAACTGATAGTAGTTTAGAGATTATCAAAACTTTTAGTGATCGCATACTTTGGGAAACAGGTTCAAATCGTGGCGGAAACATAGCTAGAAACCGACTTCTAGAGCTAAGTACTGGCGAATGGCTACAATATTTAGATGCTGATGATTATCTCTTGCCTAATAAAGTTGAAAACCAAGCCAACTTTATCTCAACTGTTCCTGATGCAGATATTATCTGGAGTCCAGGAATACTTGAATATTATGATGGTAATACATTTCGCAGAGAACCGGGTCCTGTATATCAGCAACGCGATCCCTGGATTCTGCTAGCTCGATGGCATCTTCCCCAAACAGGAAGAGTTCTCTGGCGTAAAAAAGCAATTCTTGATGTAGGGGGATGGAATGTAAAGCAACCCTGCTGCCAGGAGCACGAGTTATACCTGCGTTTATTAATGGCTGGAAAGCATTTTGTGTATTTAGAAGATCCTAGCTCAGTGTACAGATTATGGAGTGGTTCAACAGTATCTCGGAAAAATAAATCTGCAACTTATAAATATAGACTTGAAATCATAGAAAAAATTGAGCATTATTTAGAGTTAGTTGGCGAGCTGAATCAATCCAGAAAAGATGCAATTAATCAAAGTCGTTTTGATTGTGCTAGAATGATATGGCTGTTCAATCGAGATTGGGCTAACGATATTATTGCTACAATACGATGTAAAGATCCAGCTTTTACTCTGTCAGGTAAGGCTGTACCATTGAATTATCGATTAATTTATAGTTTTCTGGGATTTAATAGTGCTGAAAATATAGCTAACTTAAAACGAAAATTATTTGTTTTATTTAATTATTTTTGGTTGAGTCAGTAATAATGGTAATATCATGGCTATAGTTGTAATGCTTTGCTTTGCGCGTTCAGGTGGCACTGTCCTAAATCAATGTTTAGGATGTCTTCCCTATGTTTTAATTTTATCTGAGGTCAATCCTTTAGGGGGAGGTAGTGGCAAAGGTAATATTTCTTATCAAAGTGTTAAAGAACAGGCTAAGAACTGGTATGATATCGAACTTAAATCTGATGATTTTGTTCATAATATTCTTGAACTGGAAAAAATCTGCGCTGATACTGGACGATCTTTAATAGTTAGGGATTGGACATTTGTAAATTTTACTCCATTTATAAATAATAACTGGAACCCACCTAATAAACTCCTAACATTAGAAGGACTATCCGGGAAATCTGAAGTGATTAGCTTTGCTTTTGTACGGGATTCAATAGATGTATGGATTTCTAGAGGAACCCCAGATGTTAAAAATTTTTTTTCTCAATATTTGCGTTATATTCATGAATTACTAAATAAAAATATTAGGATTTTTAAGTATGAGAAATTCTGTTTGAATCCCCAAAAGTTAATCTACGAAATTTGCCAGTTTACAGGCTTAAAGTATAGTGAATCATTCAAGCACTATTCTCAGTTTCACCAAATCAATGGAGATGTACAAGTTTTGTCTAGAGGTCAAATCCAAGGTAAAATTAAACCATTGCATCGAAAATTAATTTCTCAAGATAAAATTGTAGCAGTTAATCAGTGTAGTGAAATGATTGAAGCCAATAATTTGTTAGGATACCCAATTTCTTATTATGATGTAAATCGTGAAAATATAGGGATTAAATATACAAGAAAACTGAATAGAATTATTAGGTTATTTTAAGTGTTAATATTGAATATTATCTACTAAATTTATTATTAACAAGCTATGAGAATTTTTACTGCTATTCGTCATTCTATTAACCCAATTTTTTATTATGGTAATCTGTGGAAAATAAATTTTTATCCGGCATTAAAACAGTTAGGGAATGAAATTATTGAGTCTCAAGTAGATTTGATTTCAGTCAGTTACTTCATGCAAATTTCCAGAAATTTTACACAACAAGAACAAGAGATTCGTGATAAAATAACTCAAAAAATTGTCGATGAAGTTTGCCAAGAACATAAACGAAAGCACATAGACCTTTTCTTAAGTTACTTCTACAATGCTCATTTTAATCCAGAAGGTTTTGAAGCAATCCATCGACTTGGTATTCCCACAGTTAATTTTTATTGTAATAGCACTTATCAATTTGAACTGGTTGCGGAGATTGCTGCAAAAGTTAACTTTTCGTGGCATCCAGAGAAAGAAGCGCGTTCTCTTTACCTAAAAGTTGGTGCTAATCCTGTCTGGGTACAGCTCGGTGCTGACCCAGAACTTTATCATCCTGTATCTGGGATAACTCGTCAAGCTAAGGCTTGTTTCATAGGTCAACGCTATGCTGATCGGGATCGCTATCTAGCCCAACTTATGGCTAACCAAGTTCCTGTAGATATTTACGGCAGTGGATGGGTTAGCCAAGAGGTGCATCCTCAACTTAGAAGAACTTTACATAAATACGAAGATTTGGTAAGTCTAGGGCGGCTTTCTCCCAAACCGGGTAGTCTGATGAGTTATACTCTGGTCATTTGGCAAAATCTCAAACACCAGGGTATTATACCTGGCATATACAGAACTCTTAGTCAGCTACACTACCGACATCACAGTCGCCAACTGCTGTCATTACTTGCTTCTGCCTACTGCGGTTTTGCTGAAAATATCAGTCATACCTTCGCCCAATATGAAGTTGTTCTCAATTTCAGTAACGTTTGGGCTGACGGGCGTCCGGGTTCAACATTAATTCCCCATGTCCGTTTGCGTGACTTTGAGGCTCCCATGTGTCGAACCTGTTATTTGACTGGGTATACAGACGAAATTGCTGAGTTCTATGAGCTTGGCAAGGAAATCGAAACCTACCGAAGTTCTGATGAGTTAGTAGACAAAACTAAGTTCTATCTATCTCATCCCTCACAAGCCGAGCAACTGCGGCAGGCGGCTTACCAAAGGGCGCGATGCGATCACACTTGGAGAAAACGGTTTGAGCAGCTTCTGCGCCAAATAAGCTTATAGAACTCAGGCTCTATAGCGAACCCGAATAATTAGCTATTAATTACGTCGACAACTATCAGTAAAAACCTATGCCTACCTTCATTGGAACTAACTTAGATGACATTATCGAACCCCCCCTAGTAGTGTCTCCGGCTCGGATATTTGGTCTTGAAGGCAATGATATCCTCACTGGCAGTACGGGGAATGACCTCCTCAATGGTGGTACAGGTGCTGATCTCCTCACGGGAGGTGCTGGAAATGATACTTATGTTATCGACGATCCGGGTGACGAAGTTAATGAGAATGCTGGGGAGGGAAATCAAGATAAAGTTAGGTTTCAACCCACTGACCCAGTTGTGTTCAATACATTTGACCTCAATTTAACCCCTGGTCTGCAACAAGTAGAAAATCTTGACTTGGCTACCGGAACATTAAACCTGAATGGGTTCGGCAATGCCTTAAATAACGTCATCATTGCTAATGATGGTGAAAATGAGCTGCGCGGTGAGGGAGGTAATGACCGTCTCTTCGGCTTGGCAGGTAATGACATTCTTGATGGTGGCACGGGTGTTGATACCCTTAACGGCGGAGACGGCGACGATATTTACTTCGTCGATAATCCCTTCGACAAAATTACCGAAGGTGATGGAGCTTCATCAGGAACTGATATAGTTTTCTCTACTGCCAGCAGCTACACTCTGGATGTTAATGTCGAAAATCTGAGCCTGGAAGCTGGAGCAGGTGATATTAATGGTACAGGCAACGATCTTGACAATGTAATTACTGGAAATGAAGGTAAGAACGTCTTAGATGGCGGTGGGGGTGCTGACCGCCTAATTGGTGGAGGTGGAACATCGGGTGATACCTTCATTGTCGATGATTCTGGTGACAGAGTTGTTGCAGACGGTATGGGTGACTTCATGGGAAATCCTAATCCCACTGGAGCTGGAGTCAATACCATATTCTCATCCATTACCTTAGACCTGACTGGTGATGTAGTGGAGAGCGGCAATGTCTATAATCTCATCCTGACCGGAAGCAGTGATATTGACGGCACGGGCAATGCCCTTTCAAATTTCATTCAGGGTAATAGTGGTCGCAATACTCTTACAGGTGGAGGTGGTACTGATTATATCTACGGTGATGCTGGCGATGACACCCTCGATGGTGGGGACGGTAATGACTTCCTCAACGGCGGCTTGGGCGCTGATACCTTTATCGAAAGCTCTGGGAATGACACTTACATCGTAGATAATGCTGGTGATATGGTTATCGATATGGGGGCTGGTTCAGGTAATGATAAGGTTAAATCTTCTATTACCTATAACCTCGCTACCAATGCACCCACGGTGCGAGATATTACCCTAACGGGATCACAGAACATCACCGCTACAGGTAACTCCTTGGGCAATTTTATTGTCGGCAATAGTGCCGATAATTCCCTCTTTGGCTTGGAAGGTCGGGATTACCTCTACGGTCAAGAGGGCTTTGATATCCTGAATGGTGGAGAGGGTAGCGATTACCTATCAGGTGGTTCAGGTAGTGATCGGTTTGTCTTCGATGGAAACTTCGCGAACATGGGCATTGATAGGATTGCTGACTTTAGTGCAGCCGAGGGAGATAAAATTCGATTATCACTATCAACGTTCAGTGCTATTGTTGGTAATCCCAGGAGTCCAATTAGTCCATCCGAGTTTGCCACGGTAACTAATGATTCCCTTGCCGACACTAGTACCGCAAAAATTATTTATGGAACCAGTAGTGGCAAGCTTTACTACAACCCAGATGGGGAAATAGTTGGTTTTGGTGATGGTGGTTTGTTCGCCGTTCTTTCAGGCGCTCCCTCCTTAGGGTCTGGGAATTTCGTACTGGCGGCATAGCTTTAACCTATAACGCGATGAAAATCTCTAGGACTGGGGAGGTATCTAACCACAACATTTACCAGATTCATCCGATCAGTATGTCTACCCTGCTGCCTGTTTCTGCCCTTTTACCAACCCGGAATCGCAGTGTATCACTGTGGAAAATGCTTAACAGCCTTGCTAAACAACCAGTGCAGCCTGTTGAAATGATCTTAGTTGATGGTTCCACAACTGACGAAACAAAACAGCTATGTCATACCATAATCTCTGGTCTTGCTACCCAAATCATTTATCATCCAGCTATAGAAGTGGGTGCGGCGTCCCAACGAAATCAGGCGATGAGTTATGCTTCTCAAGACACCATTTGGCTTCTCGACGATGATATTATTTTCGAGTCAGATTGTTTAAAACGACTCTGGATAGCTCTGGACAGTGATCCTGAATTAGGAGGTGTCAATGCCATGATTAGCAACCAACGGTATTTGCCACCTGGTCGAGTCAGTCGCCTCCTCTTTCAATTCCTACACGGTCGCCCTGAAGTCAGTTATGCTGGCAAATGCATTGGTCCTGCACTCAACCTGCTTCCAGAAGACCACCCTGAGCTACCTGAAGTTGTTCCTGTAGAATGGCTAAATACCACCTGCACACTTTATCGTCGGAAAGTATTACCTCAACCCCTATTCCCCTCTCACTTTACTGGCTATTCCCTCATGGAAGATGTCACTCTGTCCCTAATCGTGGGCAAACGATGGAAACTAGCGAATGTACGAACCGCTCGGATTTTCCATGATAGTCAACCTGGAGACCATAAAAGCAATCCGATGAAGCTTGCCAAAATGGATCTGGTCAATAGGCATTATGTAATGACTTGCGTGTTAAACCGTCGGCAACCAATGGATTATCTCAAGCTCACTGTGCTACAGCTATTTGGTATCGCTGTATCATTAGTATCTGTACAGGGGTGGCTTTCTCTACCAGCTATGCTACTTGGCAAGATGGGTGCTATAAAAGAAATTATCTTAACCGGATATTCGGCAACTGGTAAAACTGGTAATGAGGTATGAAGCTGATCCGTGCAGGAATCTCAACAATACATCGAGTCACCGAGGGATATAAGTCTCGTTGGCGCAATCTTTATTACAAAGTACGGGGTGTTAACCTGAACGGCTACGTCTGGATGCGGAAAATCGAGATTCCTCGCAACTTTGAAGATATTGAAATTGAGAGTCCTTGTGCTATAGACCGGGGTGTTATACTACTTTGCAGTGGTGAACCTCTTCCCCATCCAAAAATTTATATTGGTGCTAATACCTACATCAACCGCAATACCTTTCTAGATGCTATATTGTCTTTGACCATTGGTAAAAATTGTGCTGTAGGTCCTAACTGCTATATTACCGATCACGATCATGGTCATGATTCTCAGTTACCACCTCTCAATCAACCCATGCTTGCCAAACCGACCCAAATCGGCAATTGCGTTTGGCTTGGAGCTAATGTCACCGTTCTCAAAGGGGTTACGATTGGCGATCGCACTATTGTCGGTGCAGGTAGCGTCGTAACTCATGAACTACCAGCAGATGCTGTTGCAGTAGGAGTACCAGCCAGAGTCCTTAAGTATAGGAATTAATTAATGAACAGCTTTAATCCTTTAAGACAGAATTTAATCAAAGGATTGCCATACGGCATTTTATTTTTATCTATTGTTTTGGCATTATTTCCTCTATTATTTGGAACATACCAACCTGTTGCTGATGACTTTCCATTTATTAATTTGATTAGAAATGGTGGAATAATAAGTCATTTTAATCGCTTTGGCATCTGGAGAATTTTTGGAGTTTACACAGGAATTTTAAGTATAATAAATATTCCTAGTTTTCACGGTATTTTAGTGATTACAACCCACTTTTTAGCCAGTACATTTGTTTACAGAGCATATCAACTTTTATTAGGTGGTATTTACCTGCCACTTACTCTTGCTTTACTTGTATTTGTCTTTCCATGGGGCTATCAGGCAACAACCTGGGCTATCGCTTACCATTACATGTTGGGAACTGCATTTTTTTGGCTGAATTTATTAGTTATAATCAAAGCTTATTCATATCCGAACAAGCAAACATTTTTTTTCTTTGTCATTTATTTTTTGACATTAATATCATTGTTTAGCAATGAATCTCTTCTATTCACGATAGCCATTAGTGGCAGTCTGATATGGTTAGGAGAAAGTAAATTTAAATTAAAAAAAATTAGACGAAAAATTCTAACAATGTACGCAGGCTGGGCGCCTATATTAGGTAGTATATCTTATGTTATTTTCTATCATTTACTGAAGTCAAACTCAATGCCTAAAAATACTTCTCTCAATCCAGAAACGATCCTATCAGTTTACGTTTATCAATTTAGTAACTTTTATATATTTCAACCTTTGTTGAACTCCAAGTCTATACCATTTGTTTTCTATGGTTGGACAGGGATTACATTCACTTGCATTTTAATAATAATTTGCACGTATCTAGTCGGATTATACATATTTTTCAAATTTCCCCAAAAATATGAAACTAGAAGTATTCTCAAAATCCCCAAAAAGCAAATGTTAATTTATATAATTTTATTGCTTTTAGGTGCATCTTTGATCTATGCGATTGGTGGTGGATTTTCAGTAGATACTAGAAAGAAGTATTCTCTAATTCCTTTGATAGTTTTATTGATGGGCTGGCTATGGCAAAATTATTTTAAGTGCAGAATAAAATTGTTTCAGAAAAATTTCCTAACTCTGTTCATTGTATGTGCTTTAGGTATTAATACAAACTGGCTAGTTATTGGTATATGGAAATATGAAAGCACACGCTACAATCTTTTAGCTGATTTTCTAGTCAGCAACAATATTACAGGAAGCCTTCGTGTTGAATGGGAACCTGACTTATACAAAGCATGGCCTACTATGCACCAGACATGGGCTTTCCGGATGGATGATGATTGGGTACTTAACCTAGCTATAAAAGACAGAGGGGGTCAGCCTGTTCATGTGACCCAAGATAGGAATGCCCAATTAATACGTTTTGATAAAAACCTATCACGTTGGGGTTTGTCCCAGGATAATATAGTTAAAAAATAATATGTTGATAAAATTTAATATTTGCTTTACCCTAAAAAAATAATTAATATATAAAAAGTAATTTATGAATTTAAAAGCAGGAATTGTTATTACAACCCGAAACCGAGGACAGGATATTAAAAGGTTATTCTCGCGCTTGGAAGAACGACATAATTGGGCGAAGTATCCCATATTAGTTCATGATGACGCCAGTGATAATGTCTCAGAAAATTATTGGGAACGTTTATCTATAAAATCTATTTTATTTATTCGCAATCCCCGAAGATATGGACTTATTTTGAGCCGTAATATAAGTAATGCTTCAGCGCCATTTGATTTCATATTCAGCTTAGACGATGATTCTTGTTTTGTAGATGTAGACGGACCAGATCAGGCGGTGGAATATCTAATAAAACATCCAAAAGTTGCTGCTTTGTCATTTCCTTTAGTTGATAGTTTCAATCCCTCTCCAATTAAATCGTATTCGCCATATCTTTGCTTTTCCTATATCGGCTGTGCCCATCTGATCCGCAAGGATGTATTTATTCAACTAGGTGGCTATCGTAGTGACTTTATTCATCAAGGAGAAGAACCAGAACTCTGCTCACGTATTTGGGCGGCGGGATATGAGGTTCATGCTTTTCCAGCTTGCCGCGTTTATCATTGGGTTAGCCCAACGGCAAGAAATTATCAACGAATGGGGTTTTATGGACCACGCAATCGAGTATGGACGCATATCTTGCATACCCCATTGTCTTTACTTCCGACAGAAATAGCTAGGGCATTTGGTAGTTACCTGAAACTCTCTATAAAAACAAAAATTCCTCTAGTTCATTTGAGAGGCTTAGTTTCTGGAATTCAGCAGGGTATTTTGACTTGGCATGAGCGGCAAGCACTGCCCATGGATTTGTATAGGTACTTAGAATCTTTACCTGTATCTGCTAAAACTCCAAATGACACAACTAATCTTGAAAATTACAAAGCTGATGCGTTGACCTGAATTTTCTAGTTGCACATTAAGATGGACAAGTATTATTGCCCGTAATCACTGTGAACCTTTTTCCTTATCTAAAACAAAAAAGAATTCCTTTGAGGATATTAGCCGGTCCCTTTCGAGGTACTCGCCTTATCCTGAACCCAACCTGTTCCAAGCGAAAGATTCTTGGCATTTACGAACACATACTAAACCCTTGGCTTAACCTGGTTATTCGTGATATTGAGGTTGTGTTTGATGTCGGCGCTAATGATGGCTATTTTACCTATGGGTGTGCCCAAGCGCTCAAACGATGTAATAAATTGGGTCACATTATTGCCTTTGAGCCGGGATTAGATGAACAAGCTGCCTTATCAATTCCCGCTACTTGGTCTGACTATGCTGGTATTAATTTTGAATTCATCCCCCTGTTTGTGGGTTCTATCTCCAATGAATCGACAATTACATTAGACAAAGCTTATGATGAACGTCCATCACTACAGGGAAAGCCACTACTAATCAAAGTAGACGTGGAAGGTTCTGAAGTTGATGTACTAGAAGGGGCAACTTGCTTACTTCAAAAACCCCATCACTGGGTTGTCGAAGTTCATGGTGATCATCTACTCGATCCAGTGCTGGATTTCTTTACTAAAGCTAAAAGAGCAGTAGATATCCGTCTACTCCAACCCCATTGGCTGCTAGGTTCAGAATCACGCACCATCAAAACATCATGGGTTACCACTCGACCGGATAAAGCGAATGTCTGATAAAGTGGCACCATGGATTTGCTGTCAACTCGGTGCCCGTGAACATTATGCTATCCCACGAGCTTTACACCAACATGGAAAACTTACCCACTTGATTACCGATGCTTGGGTTTTACCTCAATCTCCACTCAACGTGCTACCGAGACATAATTTAGCGAATTTACGCGATCGCTTCCACCCTGATTTAGCCCCAGCCTCTGTCCACGCCTTCACCCACTCTTTGATTCGCTTTGAACTGGTGCAACGCCTGCAAAACACTTTAGGGTGGACACGTATTATTGCCCGTAATCACTTGTTCCAACAACGAGCTGTTGAGTTACTCGAAAGCATCACGCCAAAACTTAACACTCGTCCTATCCTCTTTGCCTACAGTTATGCCGCTTTAGAACTGTTCCGCTATGCCAAAACCCAGGGTTGGTACACTATCCTAGGTCAAATCGATCCAGGACCTGTCGAAGAAACATTAGTTCGACAGGAACATCACAGACATCCAGACTACCAGTCTAACTGGCAACCTGCACCGCCTGAATACTGGATAAACTGGCGAAAAGAATGTTTCCTAGCTGACCGAATTATCGTGAATTCCCCCTGGTCAAGCCAAGCCTTACAAAAAGTTGGTATTCCGGCAAATAAAATGGACATTATTCCCCTTGTTTACACCCCCCCTGAGACAGCCAGTACTTTGGAGCGAACCTACCCCGCCGCGTTTTCGGCACAACGTCCCCTGCGTGTACTGTTTCTGGGTCAAGTAATCTTACGTAAGGGTATTGGTGCAATTTTAGAAGCGGCTGAACTCTTACATGATCAACCGATAGAATTCTGGTTCGTTGGTTCTCCAGGCATTGCCAGGTCAGCTAGAATATACAGGAATATCAAGTGGATTGGTGCTATCTCTCGCAGTCAAACAGCAAACTACTATCAACTCGCCGATGTTTTCCTATTTCCTACCCTTTCGGATGGTTTTGGCTTGGTTCAACTAGAAGCACAGGCATGGAAGCTGCCGATAATAGCATCCAGATTTTGTGGTGAAGTCGTCAAAGATCAAGTAAATGGAATAATCTTACCAGAAGTAACCGGGGAAGCAATTGCACTTGCCATAGAATTCTGCTTGCGTAATCCTCAAAAACTCCAAGCCTTTACTCGCTCTGCTACTGATATTTCTAAGTTTAACCTTTCACCACTATATAACCATCTCCAATCTCTATCCTATGCCTTTATTTGAATACCCAGAGCTAGCTGTTACCCAATTCGCACTACTCGTTATCAGTGTGATTTGGTTGCTGCAGCGGAATGATGAAATTCCCATGCTAATCAGTAGCTTCATGTTTTACGTCGCCTCCTATCGATATTGGGCAGTCACTCAGGGAATTAATAATTGGGTGAACCTAACTTGGCTGGGGCTGACTTCTGTGACGCAGGAAGCTGCGCTTAAAGCCTTAGCTTACATTGTATTTGGTCAAATCTGTCTTCTAGTTACCTATATGTGGAACCAGAGACGAATCCTGCCAATTCTTGATTCGACTGCTGGCGATCTCTCTTTCTACCAATGGCTACGCCCTAAGGTCATTCTCTTTGGCTTATTTTGTCTTCCATTGGTGGTGCTGACTCGCTCTCAAGTTGCTGGACAATTAAGGGGTGGCAGTTCCTTGGCATTTCAAGTCAGTAGCTATTTATATTTATTTCCCCTAGCTCTAGTAGGAATTACTACCCTAGTATTCTGTTTGTGGAAATTGGCTGGGTTTCCATCATTGCTACTTAAAATTGCTGCTATGTCGATTATTATTGCTGTATTTAACATTACTTTCGGCAGTACTGGACGTTTCCAGTTTATGGGATGGATAACCGCTGCTGGAATCATTGTATCCTCTTCTTATCGACCAAAAACTCGTCTTGTTATTATTGGTAGTTTTCTCCTCTTAGCAATCAGTCTGTTTGCTATAGCCGGAGCAATGCGTAATCCAAACTTTGCCGATGATCGCTTAAATCAGGCAGCTTGGGAGCGTGCATCCAGTGCAGAAGATGCCAATATGCTCGATGGCTTTGTACTTCTACAGAATGTCTATCCCCAACGCCTAGACTTTCAGTGGGGTATGGAGCATCTAGAAATCCTAATGCGCCCGATTCCCCGAGCTTGGTGGCCAGAAAAACCAGTGGGAGGTTATATGAATAAACTAGGCTTAACTATTCATGGCGGCAAGGGAACACTAGGGATTTCACCGAGCCTATTTGGATCGTTCTACGCTGAGGGGGGTATTATTGGTATTTTCTTATTTTCATTGCTCTACGGAATAATTCTGGCTAAGATAGTTTGTTACAGTACTAAACTACAACCCTTTGCTGCTATCCTTGTCCGTGCCATTCTCTGTGCTTCGTTACTTCCGTTGCTACGTGGCGGGGACTTGCCGGGAATTTATGCCTGGATTGGTATGGCTTTCTGGCCTTGTTTTTTATTACTCTGGATGAAACGCGCCGATTTGCGATTGAAATTACCTGAATCAGTTTCTGTTTATTATCATGAAATAGAATGAATTTTATCCAAAAATTATGACGATCAGTAATTAACTTGAAAACTCCTGTCTAAACTCGGGTAGCATCTGTATAAAATTCAGCTATGCATGTTGTTATAATTTTTCACACGATTGGAGGCTATCATGCGGCTCGACTGCGTGCTGCTTATACTGTTTGTCAACAAAAATGTTGGCGCTTTACTGCAGTTGAAGTGACAGACAATACCATAGAACATCCCTGGGGTGACATAAGGCAAGAAATTACGTTTCCTTACCAAACTCTCATGCCTGTGGCAACTACCCCGGCTTTAACAAATCGTAGTTCTCAGTCTACTGAAGCAGTATCTTTACTATTTTCTTGTCTGGATACTCTGAAACCAGATATTCTGGCTATTCCCGGTTGGGGATTTCCTGTTTCTCGTGCTGCTTTGTCATGGTGTCAACGTAATCATATTCCATCAATCGTGATGAGTGAGAGCAAAAGAGATGATGAAAAACGGCTTTGGTGGAAAGAACGACTTAAATCTTGGCTTTATATTAAGAAATATAATGCTGCGCTTGTGGGTAGTGAACTACATCGCCACTACTTGATCGAATTAGGTATGCCAAGGGAGCAAATTTTTCTGGGTTACGACGCAGTTGACAATGACTATTTTAATAAAGGAGCTAATGCTGCCCGAGTTGATCCAGATGGGGCAAGACGGCGACAGCCGCAAATTCCTTTAAAACCTTATTTTATCACAGTAACTCGCCTAATCAAGCGCAAAAATGTGTTACGCATTGTAGAAGCATTTGCGGCTTATCGTCAACAAATTGGAGAAGATAAAGCTTGGGATCTGGTGATTTGTGGGAAAGGTCAAGAAGAAATATCTTTACGGAATCTAATTGGTAAAAATAAACTTGATAGCTGTATTCATTTGTCCGGTTTTGTAACCTACAAAGCTATAGTAGACTGGTATGGTTTAGCTAATGCTTTTGTACATCCTGCAATACAAGAACAGTGGGGTTTAGTGGTGAATGAAGCTTGTGCAGCCGGACTACCAATTTTGTGTAGCCGAACAGTGGGGGCTTGTCATGAACTTGTCCAAGACTATCAAAATGGTCTCTTATTTGATCCGGAAAGCGGTCAAGATATTAGTCGAACTTTGATCAGTATACATCAATTAGATGTATTATCAAGAACTAGTATGGGACAATTAAGCCAAGCACTTGTTGCTAAATATAGCCCACAGAGATTTGCTGATGGTCTCATAGATGCTATCAAAGCAGCTTTGTTAGGCTAGGCGAAATTTATATATATAGAGTCGTCAGCAATGAAAAGCCTACATGTGATCTCTTCTGTATCTCCAGTTCGTGGTGGACCTACTCATGCTGTTCTGCAAACAGTTAAAGCATTACGCAATTTGGGAGTTGATTCTCAAATTGTTACAACCAATGATCACGGCTCGGAGCAACTGCTAAACGTATCATTAAATACAAAGATTGAGTATCAAGGAGTTCCGACTAGATTTTTTTCACGATATTATCCATGGATAAAAAAAAATCATTTTAATAGGGATAAAGCTTTTATATTTTCGGCTGAACTGACTCGTTGGCTCTGGCATCATATCAGAGACTATGATATAATTGAAACCCGTTATCTTTTCTCTTATCCCTCTAGCTGTGCTAGAATAATTGCCCGACGACAAGGAATTCCATATATAGTTCATCCAACGGGTCAACTAGCTCCTTGGGCACTAGCACAGAGTCGCTTAAAAAAACAAATCTATTCCTTCTTGATCGAGCGTCCTAATCTGAATTCCGCAGCAGCTATTCAGTGTTCTTCCAAAGGGGAAGTAAAAGATGTTCATAAGTTTGGAATTCAAGTTCCCACCTTTACAGTACCAGTAGGAGTCAATTCATTCGTTGATTGTCCAGAAGCAGAAGCTAGACATAAGTTACATCATACTTATGGAATACCGAATCAAAAGCCAATCGTACTATTTTTGTCTCGCCTGCACTATAAAAAGCGTCCTGATTTGTTAATTCAAGCCCTCAGCCAACTCGCTGTTAAAAGCTATGATTTTCACCTGATATTGGCAGGTTCAGGGGAAACCGACTATGTAAATCATCTAAAAAAATTAGTCGCCTCTCTTGGTTTAGCTAAACATACATCATTTGCTGGTTTTGTCACAGGTGAAGACAAAAATTTACTCCTCCAAGGTTCGGATATCTTTGTCCTCCCTTCTTTTTCAGAAAATTTCGGAGTAGCAGTAGCCGAAGCCATGGCGGCTGGATTACCCGTGATTGTTACCCCCGGTGTACAAATTTCACCAGAAATTGCCGCAGCCAAAGCGGGATTAGTTGTAGAGGGAGAGATTGAGACTCTTGCTGATGCGATCGCGACTTTGCTAAACTCCCCTCATCTATGCCATGAACTAGGCGAGAATGGCAAGCGCTTGGTGAGTCATCGATATTCCTGGAAGGTAATCGCTCAAAATCTGATTTCTGTCTATACTGCAATAATCGAGGGGAAACCTTTGCCTGATCATCTCAGTAATTATTGATCAGCCGTCAAATCAGTGACTTTTCCCCCTAGCCCGCTAGTACAAATATTCTGGTGAAAATCTGCCGTCATCAATTTAAATGGAGATGCTGTTTGACCAGCGCTACCCTGATCCTGCTTCTACTGAGTATCATTCCCCTGCGGCTGGCGATCGCACAATACCAATCACCCTTCCCTCAAGCTATCCTAACCTTAGGCGGTGGGCGCGATCGCGAACGATTCACCGCCCAATTTGCCCAAACTCACCCCTCCCTAGACATCTGGGTTTCGAGTGGTTCACCCCCCGAAGTTACCTATACCATTTTCCAGAATGCTAATATTCCGATTCAGCGCGTTCATCTCGACTATCGCGCCGTCGATACCGTCACCAATTTTACCTCCCTAGTAGCTGACTTCAAACGCCACAAAATCCAACATATCTACCTAATCACCTCCGATTATCATATACCCAGAGCCAAAGCGATCGCGACTCTTGTCCTCGGAAGCCAAAGCATCACCTTCACCCCCATCTCCGTACCCTCCAACCAACCCACTGAATCCTGGCTGCGTATCCTTCGTGACAGCATTCGCGCCCTACTATGGATTATTACAGGTCATACTGGCGCTACACTTAAGCCACAATTGATTAGTTATTTGTCCTTTGTCCTTCGTCATTTGCCCTTTGTTATATAATTTATGAGAACCTCTGCGAACCTCTGCGCTAACCTCTGCGTCCTCTGCGTTAAAAAAGTACAACTTATCGGGGAACTTACTTAAACTCATCCGCCACTATTCATCGCCATTACGATAAAACGTAGCACAAAAATCCCCTTTCCCCTGAAACCCTTTAATTAACGGGTAGGTAATCAATCCAATCGCCAAACCTTCCGCGATCGAATACGTCAACGGCATCATTAAAATTGTTAAAAATGAAGGAATGGACTCGGCGGGATCATCCCAATGAATTCCCCGTAAATTCCCAGCCATCAACACCCCCACAATCACCAACGCTGGTGTCGTAGCAAACGCCGGAATTCCCGAAAGTAAGGGAATAAAAAATATTGAAACAATAAACAAAATCGCCACAACAACAGCCGTAAATCCCGTGCGCCCCCCTTCCGCAATACCCGCAGCCGACTCAATATACGTCGTCACCGTCGAAGTACCCAAAACCGCCCCTACCGTTGTCCCCACTGCATCCGCCATCAACGCTTGATTTGCCCGGGGCAATTCCCCATTTTCATCAATATAGCCCGCCTGCATCCCCACCCCAGTCAGCGTACCCACGGTGTCAAATAAATCCACAAACAGAAACACAAACAACACCGCCAGGAAATCCCACCCATTCACCTGATTGATTCTACCCAATCCCGCGATCGCAACCCCAATTAAATCCACGGGTAACTCAGGAACACCGACAATCCCCTCTGGTAACGGAGACACGCCGAGAATCCAGGCTAGCGCCGCCGTTGCCAAAATCCCCCATAGCAGCGCCCCCGTGAGGCGACGGGCGACAAATGCCGAGGTAATCAGGATACCCGCGATTGCAATTAATGTCGAAGGTTGACTCAAATCCCCTAATTTCGTTTTTGTCACCGCATCAGCGGCGATAATCCCCGCCCCACTTAAGCCAATATAGGCGATAAATAAGCCAATTCCCGCCGCCGTTGCCCGTTTCAGACAATCGGGAATCGCTTTGACGATTAAATGGCGCACATTTGACAGAGTTAGGGCAATAAAAATCAACCCTTCGATTAAGATAGCAGAAAGGGCAATCCGCCAGTCGATGCCTAATCCCAATACCACCGAGTAGGTAAAAAAGGCATTGAGTCCCATACCGGGGGCAAGGGCAAGGGGGTAATTCGCCCACAATCCCATAACTAGGGTAGCAATTGCCGCAGAAAGTGCTGTGGCGATGACTAATTCATTAAACAAATCTCCTGATGCTTGTAAAAAAATGGCATCGGATAAAATGCCCGGATTCACAACCAAAATATAAGCCATTGTCATAAAGGTGGTGAACCCTGCCAATAGTTCTATGCGGATCGTGGTTTGATATCGATCAAATTTAAAGAATTTAGCCAGAACTCCTAACTGTCTCCTTGGTTGTCCAGAAGGATCATGATGACTCATAACTGTCCCCTGAGATGCCCTAATATTAGCTTACTCCTTTCTCAGAATGAGATATGGAGCAGATGTTAGCGTTAGCGAAGCGGGGTCAACTCCCCACCCGATCCTCGACTTCTTAAAGAATTTGGGGATCTAATGCCAACCCGATTCACCTGATATTATATGATTTTAAATAACAAATCATTAACCTTATCAAACTATTGGTTCCATGTTTGCTTAGCGGCTATTTTTTTAGCCTCAGCCATTCTCCGATTTTGGGGCTTGGGTCGATTTAATGCTTTGGTATTTGACGAGGTATATTATGCCAAATTTGCCAATAATTACTTAACGGGAACAGACTTTTTCAATGCCCACCCGCCATTGAGTCAATATATTATCGCGATCGGGATGTGGCTGGGTTCTCATCTTCCCTGGGATCAGCAGCCCATGAATGGTTTGGCGGGTTCATTGCTATCTACATGGAGTTATCGTTGGCTGAATGCGCTCACGGGTTCGTTTATCCCCTTAGTTGTCGCCGGGATTGCTTATCAGCTTAATCGGCGTCGCAGCTATGCGTTAATTGCCGCCTTGTTAGCCGGGGCAGATGGTCTATTTTTAGTTGAGTCTCGCTACGCGCTGAATAATGTCTATTTGGTTATTTTGGGATTATTTGGGAATTTATGTTTGTTAATCGCACTCAGTCAACCCCAGTCAAAACGCTGGACTACTATGGCATTATCGGGTGCTTTTTTTGGCGCATCTGCTTGTATTAAATGGAATGGTTTATGGTTTTTATTCGGAGTTTATCTTCTTTGGGGAATGGCTTGGTTGCTTCAGTGGAGAGGTGATTCAAAAAAAACGTCGCTTGGGGCGGGTTTAGTAACATCAGAGTCTCAAAAAATGCTCATGGTAAAATCTGATTCTACAGACGCGCCATGGCACGTCTCTACATTTAAAACCCGGTTCCCTCAGAGCCAAGCGTTAGGTCAAAACCTGGTTTCCTCAGAGCCAATCGTTGGATCAAAACCCAGTGCCCTCAGAGCCAAGCATTGGGGCAAAACTTCTTTAGTTAATCTAACTCAATTAAACGGGATTCAGTTTTTAGTCAATTTTGCCCTAATTCCAGCGTTAACCTATAGCTTACTCTGGATTCCCCACCTAATCATGAATCCCCAACCCGGATTTTGGGACGCCCACTATAGAATTTTGACCTTTCACGAAAAAATTGGCAGCGGACCAGAGGTTCATCCCTACTGTTCTAAATGGTACACTTGGCTGATTATGCTGCGACCTGTGGCTTACTTTTACCAAACTGCCCAGAGTACCCGCGAACAAGTCCCGGCTTACCCTCCGTTACCCAAGGGATATGGTCAGGTGATTTATGATGTCCATGCTATGGGAAATCCTATCCTTTGGTGGCTATCAACAGCAGCAATTTTATTGTTACTGTTGCTGTTGCTACAGCGTCTTTGGTCAGGAATGCGGGGATATTTTCCACCTACAACGGTGAATTATATTAGTCTCTATTTAGGGCTTAACTGGCTGGCTCAGTTATTACCTTGGGTTGGGGTCAGTCGCTGTACATTTTTATACCACTATATGGGCGCTTCTGTGTTTTCTGGGTTAGGGTTAGCTTGGTTGGTTGACCGTTGGCTACATCGGGAGCAAGAGTCTTGGCAAATCGCGGCAATAACGGTTATCAGTTTAATTCTGTTGGCATTTGTCTTTTGGTTACCGATTTATTTAGGTTTACCTCTATCTACTGGGGGTCATCAACTGCGAATGTGGTTCCGTTCTTGGATTTAGATTATTTTGTCATTGGTCATTGGTCATTGTTCATATCATGTCCGGTCAAACACCCCTAATAAAAACCCCTGAAATCCTTAATATTAAAGCATTGCAATTAGGGGCAATCGTCAGGATATGATATCATTGGTAATATTGGCGCTTGTAGGTGCGATCCGCTTGTATAAATGAACAACTCTCGTCGTCTCAATTTGGTCTGGTCGCCCTCTATGATTCGGTGATGCTGCAAGGCTGGCGCCCCTAAGTTTCCCTACATTTAGGTGTGCTATTGCCCTTGTGTCATTGCCACAATTTGAAGCGTTGTTAGTTCTAACCATGAAGGCTTCCTAAGTATTCATGTTGGGTTTCGTTCCAAAGACCCAACCCACGAGGTTACATTGAAGTGTGGAATGTGGGTTCCATCATATACACTGTAATGGAGGTGACTCTCATGGAACCAAAGGAGAAGCGATCGCCATGATTGCAGTGATTGATAAAACACCAGTCTCAATCGATCAATTCCTGGATTGGTATCCACAGATTTCAGAGAACCGCTATGAATTGAGACGCGGGGTGATTGTCGAGATGCCAAAACCGAGAGGGAAGCATTCGGAGATTGCAGGATTTGTGATTAAAAAGTTGAATACCGTGATTGACGATAAGCAAGTTCCTTTCTTTATTCCTAGAGAATGCATGATCAAAATTTCGGAGGATACTGGCTATGAACCTGATGTCGCGGTGGTGAATCGACCAAACTTAGCGAATGAATCCCGTTGGGAAAGTTCATCAGTGATTGAGCATGGGGAATCGGTGAAACTCGTAGTCGAGGTGGTTTCCACGAATTGGCGTGATGATTATGCCCTCAAAATGACTGACTACGAGAGTATTGGCATTGGTGAATATTGGATTCTAGATTATCTTGGCATAGGTGGGCGGCGTTACATTGGCTCACCCAAGCAGCCAACGTTCACAATTTGCACCATGGTGGATGAGGAATACGAATTACAGCAGTTTCGTGGCAATGAGCGTATCATTTTTCCCACATTCCCAGAATGGGAATTAACGGTCAACCAGATTTTCCATCCAGGTGAATGAGCCAAAGGATTTCACCATTGTTGACATTAAGCTTTAAATGCCGAACAGCTTAAAAGGGCGTGGAGTAAACAGAGAGCTTTTTTTATGGGTTTGGTTACCCCATTTTCAACCAGTCAAAGACTTGGTTGACGCTAAGAGATAATTTTATATCGCCCAAAACTGGCAGGACTTGTTCGCCCTGAAATAACACAGGTTGCTGCTGCAGTTGTAGACACAAAATGCTGAGATCGTCTGGGTCAATAAACCAGCCTAGGCGACTGCCATGTTCTAGGCAATAGAGAATATTGCCTAACACTTTGTTGGGTCGTTGTTCGGGGGAAAGAATTTCTATCGTCCAATCGGGCGGAAGGTCAAAGTTATCTGGTACGTTACCCTCAACAGTGAAGGGAATACGTTCCCACTGAAAAACTGCCACATCGGGGACGATGGATCGTACACCAAAACTACATCTTAATTCTGGGAAGGCATAGGCAATTTTTGTCTCCTCTGCAACTTGATTGATAGTGGCGCAGAGTTTTCCTTGCAAGCGGCTATGTCGTCCCTTTGGCGTGGGCTTTTGTATGATTTCTCCATTGATATATTCACTGGCGGGTTTGGTTTCTGGTTGTTGCAGAAATTCTGGCAATGTTAGTGGTTTGGAGAGTGCTTGTACCATTTGGATCGCCTGCAAGGTGAGACGGCAAGTTATAGACTCAATTCTAGTTACAAAGCGACGCGATCGCGCCTTGGTACGATAAACCTATCGTAGTGGCTTGGCACACCTAATTTAGTGGATTAGCCTTATACCCAGAAAACTTATAAAATTAGGGGCTCGCATCCCCTACTACGAACCCAACCCACGATCCTAGACGTTCCACCGGAAGAGTCTCTACAAGTTTCCCCTCTGCTTCCAGAGGCTTCTTGCATCGTGTCTGGAACATTGCTCCCCCTGCACCTGGAACCCCTCCGCTCCCCCTGTTTCTCACGATAGAATAGGTGAAATGACCAGCGATCGCACTGCCTCTGGTCAACTATCTACTAAAATCTCTAAAGTTATTGTATTCAGCGATTTGGCATTAACAGCGAGAGGAGACAAAATTACGCATGGGCAAGGTAGTCGGCATTGACCTAGGGACAACAAACTCTGTGGTAGCCGTCATGGAGGGTGGCAAGCCGGTTGTCATTGCTAATGCAGAAGGTATGCGGACAACCCCTTCTGTGGTGGCGTTTAGCAAGGAAGGGGAACGCTTAGTCGGACAAATGGCACGTCGCCAAGGGGTTCTGAATCCCCAAAATACGTTTTATGGGATTAAGCGATTTGTGGGGCGTCGATATAGCGAACTCAATCCTGAGTCAAAGCGCGTCCCCTATACAATTCGCCGTGATCCAGAAGACGCGATTAAAATTCGCTGTCCCCGCCTGAAGCAGGAATTTTTCCCGGAAGAAATTTCAGCGATGGTACTGCGGAAGTTGGCGGATGAGGCGACTCGCTATCTGGGTGAAGAGGTGACGGGGGCGGTGATTACGGTTCCCGCCTATTTTAATGATTCTCAACGACAGGCGACGCGAGATGCTGGGCGGATTGCGGGTTTGGAGGTGTTGCGAATTCTCAATGAACCGACAGCCGCATCTTTGGCGTATGGGTTAGATCGCCAAGACAGTCAGACTATTTTAGTCTTTGATTTGGGCGGTGGTACGTTTGATGTCTCGATTCTAGATGTGGGGGAGGGTGTATTTGAGGTTAAATCCACCAGTGGGGATACCCAATTGGGGGGAAATGATTTTGACCGCAAAATCGTGGATTGGCTAGCCGAACAGTTCCTCGAAACCGAAGGAGTGGATTTACGCCGCGATCGCCAAGCCTTACAGCGATTGATGGAAGCCGCTGAAAAAGCCAAGATTGAGCTTTCCGGGGTGGGGGTGACGGAGATTAATTTACCCTTTATTACCGCCACCGCAGATGGACCTAAGCATCTGGAAACCAGACTGACTCGTCCCCAGTTTGAGGGATTGTGTGGGGAATTAGTCAGTCGTTTACGTCGTCCCCTAAAACGCGCCTTCAAAGATGCGGGATTGACGCCTGTGCAAATTGATGAGGTGGTTTTGGTTGGGGGTTCGACTCGCATTCCCTTAGTTCAGCAATTGGTTCGGAGTTTAATTGATAAAGAACCGAATCAAAATGTGAATCCCGATGAAGTGGTGGCGGTTGGGGCGGCAATTCAAGCGGGTATCCTGAGTAATGAAGTTAAGGATGTGCTGTTGCTGGATGTGACGCCGTTATCGATGGGATTAGAAACCATTGGTGGGGTGATGAAAAAGCTGATCCCCCGGAATACGACTATCCCCGTGCGGCGATCGGATATCTTTTCTACGAGTGAAAATAATCAAACCCTCGTAGAAATTCATGTCCTGCAAGGGGAACGGGAAATGGCAAGTGATAATAAATCCCTGGGACGATTTAAGCTGACCGGAATTCCGCCTGCGCCTCGAGGCATTCCCCAAGTGCAAGTAGCGTTTGATATTGACGCTAATGGGATTTTACAGGTAACCGCCCTAGATAAAACCACCGGGCGAGAGCAAAGTGTGACAATCCAAGGTGCATCGACCTTAAATGAGTCCCAAGTGCAACAGATGATTCGCGACGCCGAGGAAAATGCCCAATTAGATCGTCAACGTCGGGAACGAGTCGAGAAGCGCAATCGCGCCGAAACCATGGCGACGGATGCGGAACGTCAACTCAAGGAAGTTACGCTGGATTTTGGCACCCAATTTGCCAGTGCGTATCGGCGGCGGATTGAAGCGTTGGTGCTGGAACTACGAGACGCGATCGCGCAAAATGATGACCGGGGGATTGACCGGGCGCAATCGGATTTACAAGATACTATCTATGAACTCAAACGGGAGGTAAGGTTAGCTTACGCCGAAGATGAGGATGATGACTTTTTTGGCTCAATTCGTCGTGTCTTTACTGGAGAAGACGAAGAGGACGCCTATTGGGAACCCAAACGGCGTGAACCCCGTGAATCCCGTGAACCTTATGATTATGGTGTAGGGACAGGTCGATCCAGTCGCCGACGCGATCGCGATCGTGATAGAGATAGAGAGAAAACCTATTCCCGTCGCGATGTCCGTTCCGCCCCCTTAGAAAATGATTGGGATGAAGAAGATGATGATTGGTTTTAAATAGTATAAAGGCGTAGCATGGCACCTCTGGGTGTAGGGGCGGGTTTTACCGATAACATTTCAGAGAAAACCCTTAACTTAACTCGCACCCGCCCCGATTTGATCCGTTTTATTCATCAACGATATCACCGGAGTTGGGCGAAGCATTTGGGTATAATATTTTGGACAAGTATCATCAGATAGCCCCCCAAATGCTTCGCCCCTACAAATAACGAATGACGAATGACGAATGACGAATTACATAAACAAATGACTGACAATGCAAAACTTTCGGAATTATTACGAGATTTTAGGAGTTCCCCCCGATGCATCCAGTGATGAGATAAAAAAGGCATTTCGGCGACTCGCCCGTAAATATCACCCGGATGTGAATCCAGGGGATAAAGAGGCTGAGGAACGGTTTAAGGATATTAACGAAGCCAACGAAGTCCTGTCTGATCCCAGTCGGCGATCGCAGTATGATCAGGTTGGCAACTTCTTTAAGAAGAAAGGATTTACCCGTAAGGCGGCGAAAACCAATCCTGTGAAAACCACCTTCTCCCGCAATGGTCGGGGGCGGACTTCTAGCCAAGAGGTGGACTATAGTGAGTTTGGCGATTTTAACAGCTTTGTTGAGCAACTCCTCGGACGCCGTCCTCCTCGTCCCGGTATGGGAACGGAACGGACAGGGGGGCGAGTTGAGTCCTCCGATCCGTTTCGCCCAGGAACCCGGAAAACCGCTTATCGAGTTAATCCTAGCGCCCAGCCTAAAGATGTAGAGGCGCGATTAACATTGCCCTTAGAAAAAGCCTATACCGGGGGAATTGAGCGAATTCGCCTCGAAGATGGTCGATCTTTAGAAGTTGAATTACCCGGAAATATGGTCACAAATCAGCGAGTTCGCCTCAAGGGTCAAGGAATCGCTGGTGGGGATTTATTTTTAATTATTACGGTTTCGCCGCATCCATTTTTTAAGCTGAGAGGGTCAGATATTATTTGCCAGTTACCGGTGACAGCAGCCGAAGCGGTATTAGGAACTCCTGTAGAAGTACCGACTCTAGATGGGCGGGTGAAAATGAATATTCCGGCGGGGGTGCAGTCAGGTCAACGATTACGTCTAGCGAATAAGGGGTATCCGATAGAAGGGGAACGGGGCGATCAGTTAGTCGAGATTCAAATTGTGGTGTCAAAAACGCCAAGTCCCGAAGCGCGAGAACTGTATCAGAAATTGTTAGAAATTGAACGGTTTAATCCTCGGCGGGATTTGCCGATTTGAGGGAAAGGTAGAGGATGAAGGGAGAGCGATCGCGTCACCGCAAGTAGGTTGGGTTGAGGAACGAAACCCAACAGGTTAACGATGGCGTTGAGTAAGGCTTACGCTCTACCCAACCTCCAATAACTCTCTATCCACCAACTCGAAGCTGTGCCAAAATCAAGGCAAGTGTCTCACATTCATGAGTTATGGCTTGGGCATCAGGACAGAGGTTGCAGGGCGGGAAGTACACGATTGAGCAAAAACTAGGTGAAGGTGGCTTTTGTGTAACCTATCGCGCCAGAGATAACAATGGGCGAAAAGTTGTTATCAAAACCCTGAATGAAACAGTACAAAGCCGCCCCGACTTTGCCAAATTTCAGCAAGATTTCCTGAATGAGGCGCTACGGTTAGCTAAATGCTCGCATCCCCATATTGTGCGAGTTGATGAAGTCATCCAAGAGGGGCAACTGTGGTGCATAGTGATGGAATACATTGATGGGGAAGATTTAGCTAGTCGAATTGAGAACAAGGGCGCTTTACAAGAAGTTGAAGCCTTACGCTACATTCAACAGATGGGTGAGGCGCTAACGGTTGTTCATAATAACGGCTTGTTGCACCGAGATGTAAAACCGCAAAACATCATGTTGCGCTCTGGTAAATCAGAAGCAGTGTTGATTGATTTTGGCATTGCCCGTGAGTTTACCCCAAATTTAACTCAGACTCATACGCAAATGCTGTCCGATGGCTTTGCACCAATTGAGCAGTATGACAAACGAGCAAAACGGGGTGCTTACACTGATGTTTATGCTTTAGCCGCGACACTGTATTCGCTGTTAACTGAAGAAGTGCCAACGCTTGCTCCACTCAGGGCTATTAGTATGTCGTTTTTGGAACCAAAGGAAATTAATCCTAACATCAGCAACAGGGTGAATCAGGCGATTCTCAAGGGGATGGAGATCAAGCCAGAGAATCGTCCCCAGACAATGCAAGAGTGGATGGAATTATTAGGCATGGAAACTGTTTCCATCACTTCTGCGCCATCATCAACACAAACTTCCTCGCTTAAATTAATCTCCCTACTGGGGGTTAATTACACTAAACTACGGGATTTTCTAGCTGCTGAAAATTGGATAGGGGCTAATCTGGAAACTAGCAACGTTCTGCTTTCGATAGCCTGTTCTAGAAAAGGGCGCTGGCTTGATTCTGAATCTATTGCCAGAATTCCCTGCGAAGATCTCCGTATAATTGACCAACTCTGGGTTAAATATAGCAATGGTCACTTTGGTTTTAGTGTCCAAAAGCGCATCTGGGAAAGTGTGGATGGTAATGTGAATAAATTTGGCAATGATGTTGGATGGCGTAAGAATAACTCATGGATCAAATATGCTCAATTTACCTTCAGTCTCAATGCCCCCCAAGGACACTTACCGGAGTATTTGGAAGTATTGGGTTTTGTATGGAAATCTGGCTGGTTTGGTGCGTATTGGGATGGCGAGCTGAGCCGAATCGATTCTTTTGTGACAAAACTTGAAAAGTGTAACATTCAATAATCATAGAGGCTCTTATCAAGCACCTTAAAGCTGCACACTTCTAACACAACAAGTTCCAACTTTAGTAAGATTAGGAAAATCAACCAATTAGAAGAACAAAGAGAGCAACTTTTATCGCCTCCCCTCTTTCCACTCTTCTCCACCTGGTAGCTGAACTAAATTCTCATCAATAATTGCTGGCAACGTCTTTGCTGAATGTTCATACGTTAAATCGAGCAATCTCTGAGCCGTGATAACTATCTGTGTTCTATCCACCAATTCTGAGAGTTGAAAGGAATTATAAGCACCCTCCATAACTTCCACACTCGCCGGACGAATTGCCGCCTCAATTGCCTCTTCTAAAAAAGGCTCCCATTCATCTTGTTTGATGTAGTAAGATGTTTTATTCGCTTTGAGATTTAATTTTTGAATTTGTCGAAGAGAATCGGAAATTGAAGCCACCCAGGAATTGGTTAAACGCTGCTCAATTTGGTTTTTAATCAACTGAAGCAACAACCTGACGAGAAACGATTCAATATTACGGAGGATTGCTTGTTTACTCATCCCCTCTAATTCATCCACAATCACCAAAGCATCTGTATACCGTCCTTCTACGATGCTATTTCTTAGGTCAATTAGTTCTTGAGTCATAATCCCACCTTAAAAGATAGGCACTGATACGCTGAATATAGCATTCAGTCCCTACACCTGCCCGGAGTTCAAACTCCGGGCTAATAGCTCAAGTCCATTAAAATGGACTAAAACTCTTATCCAATCGGGCAGCAACAGTTTCAACCCAAGGCAGAGATAATTGATTGGGTAGGGGCACGATACTATCGTGCCCTGATCTAGCTCCAGAAAAGGATTAACTCAAGCGCTGGCGTAGCCACAATGCCAACAGAGGCAGAGCCAGTCGATAATTTTGCTCGGAGCCATAAATCAAGCCTTTGTGTTGTAATCCCGCGATCGCGCCTTGGAGACTCCCCCCTCTGGATAGGTAATGTTTGTGAATATAATCGCGACTTTGCGGCTTGTCAGTCGGATCTAACGCCAAAGACTCCAACAGATGCGCCTGATTCGCCGGAAGCAGCATCAGTAATGACTCGAAAACCATGGATAGGTCAGATAATAGATCTTGAATTGCCTGCTGGATGTGGCGATCGCGAATTAACCCGTCAGCCACCCGCACCGACTGGAGGCGTCGCACCAGTGCGGAAGCATCGCCTAAATGCCCCTGTACCGCATTGACAAACAATTCCAAGGCTTGCGATCGCGGATCGAATGTTAGCCCTTCTACATGCAGGACTTCTTGCGCCCAAGCCGCCACCACATCATCCGCTAAGGGAGCAAGCTGCACGATTTCTAAACTATTCCCCGGTTCATCAGGATGAATGCTAATTTCTGCGATCGTTGCCACCAATACATAACTCACCTGAGTCTGACGCTCGATCTCTTGCTTCAAAAAATTTTCCCACACCCCATGACGATCCCAAGAGCGAATGTGGGGGAAGCTTTCCAAAATTAACACTACCCGTTCACCTGTAGATTCGGCTAATTCTTGTAGGAAATCCAGTAATCCCTCAAATGCTTTCCATTGCTGCTCTTGACTTTTTACCCGAATTGGTTTGAGCTGTGCTCTACCTCGTCCGTTATCATGGAGGACAAATAATTCAACCGCCTTGTGTTCAATCCACTCTTGCATGAGAGCGTGAGCTGTTGCACTGGGAAACGTCTGATTGATGCTCTCGCACAGCAATTGCACGAAGCGCTGACCATCAGTCACCCGGATACAGTCAACTTCCAAGATTTTCACGCCAACTTCCCGAGCCGCCCGCCGTACCAGACTCCGACGTCCGCTTCCCGGTACTCCCACAATCAGCAGGTTGCCGTCATGGGCTAAAACCTGGGTGATTCGCTGGAATTGCGCTTGCCGTCCAACCAACTGAAACGGTGTTGATACATCCAAAATGGTCACGGTTTTAGTATCCTGATCGCAAGAGTAGACAGGTTCCGACGGTACGCCTTCACTCCTTCGGCAGCCGCCCACGGTATTGGCAGGCGACTCAGGGCTGAGGTTAAGTATTGATTTGCCACGAATCGGTTCTCTAATCCGGCTATTGCATGTTTTATCATGTCGCTCCCAAGCTCAAACCAACCCATTGGTGTGGTATGAGTCTATCGTCTGTATTGACACTTTTCAATAGTGTCAGCCTTTTTTAGCACTATTAAAACGTGCTATATATGTTTTAGCACCTTTTTCCAAGACAGCATAGCCGTGTTAGCTTGTTCCGCAAGAAGCCTCGCGCTGTACTCGTTGGCGAAGCCTTCTCCGAAGGAGTAGAGTCAGCGTCGAGATGAATTGCGGGGTCAACGTAGGATAGGTCGATAAACAGGAGGAAAACAAATGAGAACTGCGTACCAGTACCGATTGCGCCCAACAAAACAGCAGGCTGTCAAAATAGATAGATGGTTGTCTATGCTTTGTAGTCAGTACAATTACTTGTTGGGTGATAGGTTTAATTGGTGGGAGCAAAACCGCTCTCCAGTCAATGCTTGTCCTCTTGTTTGTCGCCTGCCAGAGTTTCGGGACAATCCTGACTATTACTCTCAAAAGAAAACATTACCTAAGCTCAAGAAAACACATCCTTGGTACGGCGAGATATATTCTCAAGTTCTTCAGGATGTAGTCAAGCGAGTCAAGGCAACGTTTGACCGCTTTCTTAAAGGTGACTGTAATGGCAAACGTAGCGGTAAGCCAAGGTTCAAGTCTCGGAGTCGCTACCGTACCTTCACCTATCCCCAAATGAAGGATGGATGTTTGCAGGGGAGCTTGATAAACTTGCCGATGTTTGGCAAAGTCAAAGTTTTCCTGCATCGTCCTATTCCTGATGGCTTCAAAATCAAAACAGCATCTGTTACAAAGAAAGCGGATGGCTATTACTTGACGTTATCCCTGGAAGACAAAACTGTTCCTGAAATCAAGCCAGATTTCAACCCGGATAAAATCGCTGGGGTTGATATGGGTTTAAAGGAGTTTTTGACAACTTCCGATGGCGAAACCGTTACCATTCCACAACATTATCGTAAAACTCAAAAACGCCTACGAGTTATCCAGAAACGGGTATCACGCAGGAAAAAAGGAAGTAACGGCAGACTTAAAGCCATTAAACAACTAGGAAAACAACATAAAACAGTTGCAGACAAGCGCAAGGATTTTCACTTCAAAACAGCGAAATGGCTGTTATCAAAATATGACGTAATCGCTCACGAAGACCTGAACGTCAAAGGACTTGCTCGTACAAAGTTGGCTAAGTCTGTGTTGGATGCTGGGTGGTCAAGCTTTCTGTCGATACTGACAAACAAAGCCGAAAATGCTGGTTTGTTGGTTGTACCAGTAAGCGCTCACAATACCTCACAAGATTGCTCCAATTGCGGTGAGAAAGTACCCAAAAAGGTGCATATTCGTTGGCATGACTGTCCTCACTGTGGGTGCAGCATTGACCGCGATCATAATGCAGCCATAAATATAAAAAACAGGGCGGCTGGGCAGACCGTCCTTAAAGCCAAACGCCTCCTAAGCAATAGCCGGATTGGTTTGGAAGCCTACACCGTACTCAAAGAGTCGGTGTAGGAGCTGTCACAAACATGCCTATTCGCCACCATACTGTGCGGATTTTTCGGCATCATCTTAAAAAAGACGCTAGCACGGCATCATCAGACCTTAGAACAGCGAGATTAAGAAGCACAATACCCCATGAGTACATTAACGATTGCCTGGATCGCACTACCGATGTTTGTGGGGTTCAGCATTTATCTGTTCCCCAAACTTGACCGATATCTCACACTGGGCGTCGCCCTGGTTTCGGTTGGATATGCGTTGCAGTTATTATTTGTGGCTAAATCGCCGATAAACCTGCAATTATTGGATAATTTTGGCGTCACCTTAATCGCTGACCAATTGAGCGGTTTTTTTATATTGACCAATGCTCTGGTAACAACCGCCGTTATACTTTATTGTTGGCACACCAATAAGACGGCTTTCTTTTTTACACAGACGATTATTTTACATGGCAGTGTCAATGCCACCTTTGTCTGTGCCGATTTAATCAGCTTATATGTGGCGTTAGAGGTCATTAGTATTGCCGCATTTCTGTTAATTGCCTATTCCCGAACGAATCGTTCGATTTGGGTGGCTTTACGTTATATGTTTGTCGGCAATGTGGCAATGCTGTTTTATCTGGTAGGTGCGGTTTTAGTTTATCAGGCAAATTATTCCTTTGCTTATGAGGGGTTGAGTAATGCACCCATCGAGGCAATTGCTTTGATCTTTCTGGGACTGCTGAGTAAGGGGGGTATCTTTGTATCGGGATTATGGTTACCGTTGACCCACTCGGAATCGGAGACACCTGTGTCAGCGTTGCTATCGGGGGTTGTGGTGAAAACGTCTGTGTTTCCCCTGGTGCGCTTTGCGTTGATGGTGCCAGAGGTTGATCCCATTGTTAGAGTCTTCGGCGTGGGAACCGCGCTGCTGGGAGTCGGTTATGCCGTCTTTGAAAAAGATACCAAGCGCACGCTAGCGTTTAGCACCATTTCCCAATTAGGCTGGATACTCGCTGCACCAGAAGTCGGTGGTTTTTTTGCCCTAGCCCATGGATTGGCGAAATCAACGCTGTTTTTGATCGCGGGTAACTTACCCAGCCGAAACTTTAAGGAACTTAAAGAGCAGCCGATGAATACCGGACTCTGGATTGCCCTCGTCATGGCTAGCCTCTCGATTTCTGGTTTTCCCTTGTTCGTCGGCTTTGGCGCGAAGGTATTAACGTTGAAAAACGTCCTACCTTGGCAATGGCTATGGATTGTCATGAACCTGGGGGCGGTGGGAACCGCGATGGTGTATGCCAAATTCATCCTTCTGCCCCATGGAAAAGGGAAGCCTGTTCGAGCCAGTTTCTGGACTCCAATCCTACTACTGCTCGGTGCGCTGATTGCCGCAAGCGGGATGTATTTAGAAGGATACACCCTGTTAAATATCACCAAAAACCTGGCAATCATCGGCGTTGGAAGGTGGACATACGTTTTAATTTTTCAACGAGTGGTACTCAAAGTACCCCGTATGCTTGAGCAATTGGAGCATCTAATCGGGGTGATGGTAGTGATGAGTCTAGCGTTGATTCTTCTATTCAAGATGGTATTGGCATGATTGCCCGAATGCCCATCAGCAATCTTTATCGAAAATTCTGCGATCGCTCTGAAGTTTATAGATGTCAATGGGATGTAAGCTGATGAACGATAATCCCTTTTACAAAACGACAATGCAAAACCGTGCCTTAGATTTTCCCATTTTGATTGTTGATGCCGACTTCCACTCAAAGAATGCTGCGGGTGTTTTCATGCGGAAGCTGGCAACGGAACTAGAAAACCTGGACTTTAAAATCTTGAATTTAGAAACCTACACCGATGCAGCAACTGTAGCTGGAGGCTTCAACGCCTTCTCCTGTATCTTGGTTTCCGTAGAAGGCTCTGAGGAGGGAGTCAACTTTGAAGCGCACTTGCAAGCTTTGCTAAAAGCTGCCCATCAGAAGAACGAGAACGTACCAATCTTCTATGTAGGCGAACGGAAAACTGTTGAGGAGTTGCAGCTACAATATCTCAGTCAGGTAGAAGGCGTAATTTATCTGTTTGAGGATACCTCTGAGTTCCTCGCTCGCCAGGTTGCCCGTGCTGCCCAAGATTATCTTGAGCATTTGTTGCCTCCTTTTTTCAAAGCAATGGTGAAGCACGCCGAGGAGTCCGCCTATTCCTGGCATACACCGGGACACGCCGGGGGAGTAGCCTTTATCAAAAGCCCTGTAGGTCGAGCTTTTCACCAGTTCTACGGCGAGAACGCTTTCCGCACTGACCTGTCGATCTCCGTGCCTGAACTAGGATCGCTCCTCGATCACACCGGTCCTATCGCTGATGCTGAGATAGAGGCGGCACGCAATTTTGGGTCTGACCACACCCTTTTCGTCATCAACGGTAATTCCACCGCAAACAAGATTGTATGGCACGGGATGGTGGGTCGCGATGATATTGTTTTGGTCGATCGCAACTGCCATAAGTCTATTTTGCATAGCATTGTGATGACTGGGGCTATCCCCGTCTATTTCACGCCATCACGGAATGAGCATGGCATTATCGGACCGATTAGCCTGGATCAATTCTCACCGCAAGCAATTGAGGCGAAAATCGCGGCGAATCCCCTTGCCCGCAATTACGCTAACAAAGCACGGATGGCGGTGGTAACGAACTCGACCTATGACGGTATCTGCTACAACGCAGATGCGATCAAGGAGCAAATTGGAGACGCAGTGGATGCCCTACATTTTGACGAGGCGTGGTTTGCTTATGCGGCTTTCCACGAGTTCTACGAGGGTCATTACGGTATGTCAGAGAGTTCTCCACGAGCTGAACATCCCATCGTGTTCGCAACTCAGTCCACTCACAAACTTTTGGCAGCCTTCTCCCAAGCGGCGATGGTTCATGTCAAAAATAGCCAGAAGCAGTCCATCGATTTCCGTCGCTTCAATGATGCCTTTTTGATGCACACTTCCACCTCGCCCAATTACCCGATCATGGCTTCCATCGATGTGGCATCACGGATGATGGCAGGACGCGGCGGGCGTACCCTCCTGCAAGAAACCATTGATGAGGCAATCACATTCCGACGGCTGATGCGTGACATGGGTAAGGAATTTGATCCGAGTGACTGGTGGTTTTCTACCTGGCAACCTGAAGACGTTCCCCTCAACAACGATTCGGTCAAGATAGAGGATTGGCAGCTACAAGCAGAAGCGAACTGGCATGGTTTCGCCAACCTCACTTCGGGTCAGGCAATTCTCGACCCGATTAAAGTCACCATTATCTGTCCTGGAGTAGGCGCAGGGGAAGGAGAGGTTGGTATCCCGGCGGCAGTTGTTTCCAAGTTCCTCTGGGAGCAGGGACTCACTGTAGAGAAAACTGGGATATACTCCCTCCTAGTGCTATTCTCCATTGGCATCACCAAGGGGAAGTGGAGTACGTTGCTAACGGAACTGATCAAGTTCAAGCGTCTCTACGATACCAACGCGCCCCTCGATATCGCCCTCAAGAGCGTTGCGCCACACAATGCTGCACATAGCAAGGGTCTGCGCGACCTTTGCACTGCAATCCACCAGAGCTACCGTGCCAACAATCTATTACAAGCTATTCATGATATGTATCTGACGCTTCCCGAACCAGCGATGCGTCCAGCCGATGCCTACAATGCCTTGGTACATGGTCATGTTGAGCCTGTAGATATTGAGGAAGCAATTGGTCGCATCTCTGCAAGTATGGTAGCTCCTACCCCCCCAGGCATCCCCGTCATCATGCCTGGAGAACGCTTCATCCCTGAAAGCCGCTCGATTATCGAGTACCTCAAGTTCACACGCGAATTTGATCGTCAGTTCCCCGGCTTTGAGAATGAGATCCACGGGCTGCGGATCGAGGAAAGTGGATCAGGGAAGCGCTACATGATTGATTGCGTTAAAGAATAGTAACCGTTTTCTTTTGTCCGACTACTTAAGGCAGGTTAAAACGAATACCACGCTCCTCATATTCTGGTGGGCAATGCCCACCCTACGGTATATCAAAGGTTTCGGCGATGCCCAAATGCCAATTCTCAGTGCCGTTAAGGTTACTCGCTTCTGGCTTCCTTGAGTATGACGAATGACGAAAATCATCATTTCCCCTGCTCAAAGCAATCCGTTGCTGTGGCATGAGTCTATGGTTGGCATTGACACTTTCCAATAGTGTCCATCTTGGTTAGCACTATTAAAACGTGCTATATATGTTTTAGCACCTTTTTCCAGGACAGCATACCCGTGTTAGAAGCCTGCATATTTGCCACCATCCTGTGCGGATTTTTCGGCATCATCCTGAAAAAAAACCTGGTGATGAAGATCATCTCCATGGATGTGATGAGTACGGGGGTTATTGCCTATTACGTGCTGATCGCATCACGCAAAGGTGAAGCCTTGTTCACACCGATTATTTCCGTCGAAAATGGGATTATTTCCAACATCGAAAATGGCGCTTACTCTGATCCAGTTCCCCAAGCGGTAATCTTGACCGCGATTGTGATCGGCTTTTCGATTCAAGCCCTGATGCTAGTCGGTGTGATGAAGCTAGCACGGGATCATCCCACCTTAGAAAGCAGCGAGATTGAGAAACATAATACCCCATGAGTACATTGACGATTGTCTGGATAGCACTACCGCTATTTGTGGGGTTCAGCATTTATCTGTTCCCCAGACTTGACCGATATCTCGCACTGGGCGTCGCCCTGGTTTCGGCTGGATATGCATCTCACTTATTTGTGGCTCAGTCAACCTTAACCCTGCAATTATTGGATAGTTTCGGCGTCACCTTAATCGCTGACGAATTGAGCGGTTTTTTTATATTCACCAATGCCCTAGTCACAAGCGCCGTTATCATCTATTGTTGGCACACCAATAAGACGGCTTTTTTTTATACACAGATGATTATTTTACATGGCTGTGTTAATGCCGCCTTTGTCTGTGCCGATTTCATCAGCTTATACGTGGCGTTAGAGGTCATTGGTATTGCCGCATTTCTATTAATTGCCTATCCCCGAACGAATCGTTCGATTTGGGTGGCGTTGCGCTATCTGTTGTTCAGCAATGTAGCAATGCTGTTTTATCTGATGGGTGCGGGGTTGGTGTATGAGGCGAATTATTCTTTTGCTTATGAGGGTTTAAGCAATGCTCCCATCGAGGCAATTGCCTTGATTTTTCTGGGACTGTTGAGTAAGGGGGGTATCTTTGTATCGGGATTATGGTTACCCTTGACCCACTCAGAATCTGAGACACCGGTGTCGGCGTTGCTATCGGGGGTTGTGGTAAAAGCCGGGGTGTTTCCCCTGATGCGCTTTGCTTTGATGGTGCCAGAGATTGATCCCATTGTCAGAATCTTCGGCGTAGGCACAGCTGTGCTAGGAGTCGGTTATGCCGTCTTTGAAAAAGATAGCAAACGAATGTTGGCATTTCACACGATTTCGCAGTTAGGCTTTGTCCTAGCAGCACCCGAAGTCGGTGGTTTTTATGGGCTAACCCACGGGTTAGTCAAATCAGCGCTGTTCTTAATAGCGGGAACCTTACCTAGCCGTAACCTCAAAGAACTGCACCATCAGCCGATGAATACCCCAATTTGGATTGCCCTAGTCATCGCCAGTTTCTCTATCTCCGGCTTTCCCCTATTGTCTGGTTTTGGGGCGAAGGTTTTGACGATGGAAAATCTTTTGCGCTGGCAAGTGATTGGCATGAATATTGCGGCTTTGGGAACGGCAATATCCTTTGCCAAATTCATTTTTCTACCTCACAAACCACAAGGAGAGGGAAATGCCCAGCCCGGTTTCTGGTTAGCCATGATTATATTAATCGGGGGTTTAATTTTAGCAAATGTTGTGTATTACGAGGCGTATACGGTTAAGAATATCGTGAAACCACTGGCAACTATCGCACTTGGATGGTTGGCATATTTTTTGATTTTTAAACGACTTTCCATCAAACTCCCTCGTATGCTTGAGCAATTCGATCATCTGATTGGGGTGATGAGTTTAATGTTGCTGCTGCTGTTTGGGATGGTATTCGCTTAATCTCAAACTCTTACAAATGACTAATGACCAATGACCAATGACCAATGACAAAATATGATTGGACATCTGAATTTGATATTGCGATTAACCATCTGGTTTTTGCTCACCGCTAGTCTGAGTGTGCCAAATATCATCATTGGCATCGCCGTCGCCCTTCTCTTGCCGGGACGCCCCAAAACTTCGGAATCCATAAAGGATTGGTTGCGAGTTTTGGGGGAAGTACTTGTGGCGATTCCCCAGGCGTATTTTGAGGCATTTGAAATTATGCTCCGTCCTCATAAGTACGAAGATGTAATTATGGAACGAGTCAAACCCCAGCGTACACCCGGACTGATTTTTCTCGATATATTTTTAATTACGTTTACACCCAAAACCATTGTTTTGAAATACCACGAGGAAGGCTCGTATGAAGTTCACAGAATTAGCCGGAGGAAACGAACATGAATTGGATTTTAATTAGCATGATTTTGGCGCTACTTATCCCCATGTATGAGGCATGGCAGGATGATGATATTTGGCAAAAAATGTTGGCATTTGCCAGTATTGCCACCAAAACCTCAATCATGATTCTGGTTGTTTCTGTAATACGGGATGATTGGATGATCGGAGTTGTCGGGGTGATCATCCTGAGTGTGGGGAATGCCGGATTAATGTTGTTGGCACATATCCTTAAACGAATCAATGATTCAGCGAAAGAGTCCTACTATGATCAACGTGCTTAGTTATATCTGTATCGGGTTAGGAATTGTCTTCTGGTTTTGGGGAACCTTTCCGTTGATTGGTCACCGATCTGTACTCTTTAAACTGCATACTCTTTCGGTGGCAGATACTCTGGGTTCAATGAGTATTATCGTCGGATTGTTGCTAAAAATACCCAGTGAATGGCCCCTACTAATTCTTGCCATTATTTCGTTGGCGATTTGGAATACGGTGCTGGGGTATGTGTTGGCGTACTGTTCAAGTAGCGGGGAGGAATTTGACTATGAATCAGAGTGATCTATATGTGATTATCGCTCTGCTGCCTTTGGCTGCCTGTATGTTAGTTTTTCAGGTGAATCCCTACCATGCTTTGGTAATTCGGGGCATTTTGGGAGCGGTGGCGGCATTAGTTTATGCAGTTTTGGGGGCGGCGGATGTGGCGTTGACCGAAGCCTTGGTGGGTACTATGCTGGCGATTACGCTATATGCCGTGGCGGTGCGTTCATCCTTAACCCTGCGTCTGGGTGTACTTGAAGAGGGTGGCGCTAAAGCGCCTACTACGAACGATGAGAGCCATGATTTTGGGCAACTGATGGATGATTTACGCACCATTTTTCGCAAACATTACATGCGTATCGAGTTAGTCCCGTACACGGATCAGCAGGCTTTGCATGGGGCGCTGATGGATAAAGAAATTCATGCCACCTGTACGCGATCGCACCAAGCTGAACTGGAGGCTCAAGACCCGACAGCACCTGAGTCTGAGACGCCATCCTATCACACCGCGACTCGGGTTCAACGCCTCTATGACATCATGCGAACCGAACTGTCGTCACCCGCGACACATTTAACCTATATTAATACACCAGATTTAGGGGAGGGACATTGATGAAATGGATCTACATTGCAGCCGGGATAGCGCTGTATATCATATTCCTAATCATGCCCAATATGCCTAATTCGGCACCGGATTTATCCGATAACTCTATCGTCGATTTAATTGCACAAGAGAGTGGAGTGTCCAATGTGGTTTCGGGTATCATTTTCCGGAATCGGCTGTATGACACGATCTTTGAAGTGGTTGTATTTACGATCGCGATTATGGGTGTCCGGTTTCTGCTGGCAGATGAAAAGCCATTCTGCACGATCTATCAGTTTACCGATCAACCCTCGATGATTCTGGCGCGTTTGGGAGCAACCATTTCCGCCTTAGTGGGTATCGAATTAGCGATTCGGGGACACTTAAGTCCCGGCGGCGGGTTTGCGGCTGGGGTAGCTGGGGGAACCGCAATCGGCTTGGTGGCGATTACCTCATCAACGGAGTGGATGCAGGGAATCTATAAACGCTGGCACGCCTCTAGATGGGAGAAAGTTTCGGTTCTGGTTTTCATTGTCCTAGCGGTTATCACTCTGGCTGGAGTCGAGTTACCCCATGGAAATTTAGGCGCACTGCTCAGCGGCGGGATTATTCCCCTGCTCAATATCCTAGTCGCCGTAAAAGTCGCCTTGGGTTCCTGGGCGGCTATTTTAGTGTTTATTCATTATCGGGGGTTGTTGTGATATCAAGTTCGGTAGCATCGGTTGTGTACAGTGAGCATCGTATTTGAGCGAGAAACAGTGGTGTCAATCCGCTTAGGAAAGTTCGTATGGTGAAAGATAGATTCCATGATGTTGTTAGAACTGCTCTAGAAAAGGACAACTGGAAAATTACGGCTGATCCTTACGAAGTTAGTATCGACGATGTGGATTTTGAGATTGATTTGGCAGCGGAGCAATTGCTAGCAGCAGAACGAGAAAATCAGAAAATTGCTGTAGAAGTAAAAAGCTTTATCAGCACGTCCAATGTTTCAGATTTTCATACGGCATTGGGTCAATTCCTAAACTACCGAGATGCACTGGCAAGGATTGAACCCGATCGCCAACTTTATCTGGCTGTGCGAGAGCCAATTTATGAAAGTTTCTTCCAGCGACGCTTCATTATGGCAGCAGTTGAGCGGTATCAAGTCCGATTGGTGATTTACGATGTTAAAAAGGAGGTGATTGTGCAATGGCTGTAGAGCAATATCGCCAGTATATCCAACATCTTCTTTCCGAACGTGCCGAGCGTGCTGCGCGGCAAAGAACTGCCCCAGAATATGAAGTTCAGACTGTTTTTGATACACAGCAGGATCACTATCAATTGCTGTATGTTGGTTGGCGTGGGAATAAACGTGATTTTGGCTGTATTCTGCATGTTGATATTAAGGGTGGAAAAGTTTGGATTCAGCATGATGGTACAGAAGAAGGTTTTGCCAACCGATTAGTCGCTATGGGAGTACCGAAACAAGATATTGTTTTGGCTTTCCATGAACCTGAAGTGCGTCAGTTTACGGGTTTTGGTATAGGTGAAGCGATCGCCGATTAATCCAAGTTATATCATGTCTGCCTAAACAGTCATCGTTCCCTTTTACCCTGCTAAGCTGTTCGGCATTTAAACCTTAATATCAACAACTGCCAAATCCTTGTAATGTGAGCATCTTGCTCGCTACCCATTCCCAATTTAAATGCGTGACAGCTTATCTGCCTTCTGCCTTGTTTCCACCAAAGTGGGAGTATTCAACCCGACTTGATATCAGGAATGGGGTTCGCCAAACAGTACCATCGAACAGGTTAATTCCTTCACCACCTGAGTTGTTACATCGCTAACCGCTAATCCCCCAGCCGTGCGACGACGTACCGATCGCAAAATCACCATGTCAAAGGATTGAGAGGCGGTGAGGATCACCCGCGCCACATCATCATGGGCAATGGTTTTAATCGTGGATTCCAGCGACGGGAGATAAGTCTTTAATCGCAACGGGAACGCCAAAAAATGCGGGGAGGGAAGAGGGTTCTGTACTGGGGGCGGCTAATTGTTCCGTTTTGGTTTTCGCCTCTGCTATGGCTTGCTCTGCCATCACAGTAAAAAAGCTATTTAGGGAACTGTCAAGTTGTTGAATACGATCCAAGTAAAGCTGGGTGAGTTCTAGGGGAGAAATCACCTTATCGCGAATCAGCCGAGCCTGCTCCAATGCTGGGGTAAATGCTAGATCAATCGAATCCATGATTATAGATTTTATTTAATTATGGGAAGATTGTGGTACTGATCATGAGTCGAGCAGAGTCGTTAAGGAGCAAAGATTTCATTCATCCGTTACCTTTGCTCGCATTGCTTTAATCTGCGATCGCCTACTTTTGCTATCTAGACGTTTCCGTTGAGAACTTCGAGTTGGCTGGCTTTGTCTACGGCGTTTGGGAAGTGTGATAGCACTCTTAATCAACTCTTGCAGTCGCAGCCGCGCTTCTTCCCGATTCTGCTGTTGGCTGCGGTGTTCCTGGGCTTTGATGATAATCACCCCGTCTTTGCTAATGCGCTGATCGGAAAGTTTCAACAGCCGCTCTTTGTAGCGATCGGGCAGTGAGGAAGCCTGGATGTCAAAGCGCAGGTGAATGGCACTCGCCACTTTATTGACATTTTGTCCCCCTGCCCCTTGAGAGCGTACCGCACTCATCTCAATCTCATCCTCTGGAATACTCACAGTCTTAGAAATTTGTAGCATAATTTAACAATCGATTAGAGATGAGTCATAGTATTTGAGCAGATTTTATCCAAGTTTGCCTTGACTGATTATCTCCCTATAGACCGAGTTGTCACCAAAACAAGCCGATGGATCGATTGAATTTCAAGGTACTCCAGCAATTCTGGACGATCGCCAAATCCTATTGGTTAGGGGATGAGAAATGGCTTGCCAGAGGGTTACTCCTGAGTGTTGTGCTGTTTCTGCTAGCCTATACGGGATTGAGTGTTCTACTCAACAACAAGCGAGGGGTATTAATCTCAGCCCTTTCTGCCCAAGATGAAGCCCGCTTCTGGCAAACGGTGATCATTTTCATCGGTGTGCTGGTGATTTATGCACCGCTGTTAGCCGGCTATACCTATCTGCGCGATCGCCTCAGCCTGCAATGGCGCAAATGGCTCACCCATCGATTTGTGGATAACTATTTTCGCGATCGCGCCTATTACAATTTGCAGATCGGTAAAACCGAGATTGATAACCCGGATCAGCGGATTGCCGAGGATGTCAGGAGTTTTACCCAAGAGTCTCTCACCTTTTTACTGGTGTTGGTGGAGTCGGTGCTGTCAGTGATTGCGTTCAGTAGTGTACTCTGGGGCATTTCTAAACCGTTGGTGTTTTTTCTGGTGCTGTATGCTCTGATCGGAACTCTGGTGACGACTGTAGTATTTGGGAAACCCCTTGTCCGACTCAACTTTGAACAACTCAAGCGGGAAGCGAATCTCCGCTTTAGCTTAGTGAGAATTCGAGAAAATGCGGAAGCGATCGCGTTTTATCAGGGGGAGGAGCAGGAGTCGAATCAGGTCAAACAGCGGTTTTTTGATGTCTTTGAGAATGTCAAACGGCTGCTGGTTTGGGAGTTGAATTTAAATATTCTCACCAATGCTTATGAGTTCATCCCCTTTATCCTACCTGCCCTAGTGGTTGCCCCGGCGATTTTTGCCGGAGAAATGGAGGTGGGTAAAGTGTCTGAGGCGCAGGGAGCCTTTATCCGCGTCTTCTTCTCGCTCAATGTTGTGGTTGCTCGCTTCCAGCAATTAACCACCTTTGGCGCTGGAATTAACCGTCTCTATACCTTTGCCGAGTTTTTAGAGCAGACAGAGGCAAACCAGACATCCGACGAGCAACCAAAGATTCAGAGGGTTGAGGCAGAGCGGCTGGCAGTGGAACACCTGAGCCTACAAACTCCTAATTATCAACGGACGTTGGTAGAAGATTTGTCAATCGAGTTACCTGCTGGAGAGGGAGTTTTAGTCATGGGACCGAGTGGTTGTGGTAAGAGTTCACTGCTACGCGCGATCGCGGGATTATGGGATTCTGGTAAGGGTACAATTATTCGTCCTGAATCTGATCAGATCCTATTTTTGCCCCAGCGTCCTTACATGGTACTGGGTACTCTGCGCGATCAATTACTCTATCCTAACACCCACCTTGAGGTTGATGAGCAACAGTTGAAACAAGTTTTGGAGCAGGTGAATTTAGCGGGTTTAGATGAACGGTTTGGGGGGTTTGATGCCGAACAGGATTGGGCTGATGTCCTCTCCTTGGGCGAACAACAACGGTTAACGTTTGCCCGGTTGCTACTGAACAAACCTCAGTACGCTATTCTGGACGAAGCAACCAGTGCCTTGGATCTGGGGAATGAGGAACGATTATATCACCATTTGCAGGCGAAAGGGACTACTTTTTTGAGTGTGGGGCATCGCTCGACGTTGGCAAATTACCATCAGTCTTTGCTAGAACTTTCTCAGGACAAAACCTGGCAGATTAAAGAACCCCTGGCTGGGGTTAAAGAATAATCGGAGTACCAGCAAGGGACTCAAGTCCCTTGCTAATAGCTTAAGTCCTCTAAAGAGGACTGCAATCCTCTCCGCCAGTCCGTTTCAACGGACTTTGGCTATGAGACAGGGGTTTGAACCCCTGGCGGGATAACAACGGGTTAGGATTTAGGGTAGTGGGTTCTTATCGAAGTATGGCAAAGCAGAAAAATCCCCTCACGGGAGAAGCACTGATAAAAGAAGTCTGTCGGCGGATTCGGGTTGCCCGTAGCTACTGGAATGCTCATAATAACGCTGCCTGTCGGGGAGAGCGAGAACGCGCTTTAGACCTTTACAACACGCTGACTAAAGAACAAAAAGAGCAGATTCCCCAGGTATTGCGGGTGTGGCTGCGCTACCGCAGTGAAAAGTATTTTGGCGCACATCGAACGCCGCCCAAGTCGAAACGCAAGTCGAAATAGAATGAAGCAGACATTTGTGTCAAGAAGATATTTCATTCTAGGGGTTCGCGTTCAGGTTTTGCCTAAACTTAATGGTTGTCTTCAAGAAAATGCTTATGAATGCTTTTGAAACTTACATCCGAGATTTGCAGGAAATTCGAGCGACGGGAGCAGCCGTTAAAGAGACATCCTAGTTATGGGGCGTTAGAGAAACTGTTGAACGAGTTAGGCAAAACGCTGAAGCCGAAAGTACGCTGTGTAATGCAATTGAAGAATATCGGCGGGGCGGGAATGCCAGATGGCGGTTTGTTTACTGCTAGTCAGTTTCAGAGGAAATCGCCTGACGCGCCCACAAATCCCACCAATCCGGAACGGGGTGTGATTGAGATTAAGGGTACTGGGGATGATGCTTGGGTCATTGCAGAAACAAAGCAGGTTTCTAAATATTGGGATAAGTATCGTCAGGTATTGGTCACGAACTATCGAGATTTTGTGCTGATTGGGCAAGATGCTAATGGACAACCCTCCACTCTGGAAACCTATCGTTTAGCGAAAAATGAGGCAGAGTTTTGGGAAAAGGCGAAGAATCCTAGGCAATTCGCTCAGGAGCAGGAGGAACAATTCACGGAATATCTGAAGCGGGTAATGCTCCAGTCTGCCAGTATTGCCACGCCGAAGGATCTTGCCTGGTTTCTGGCTTCTTATGCCAAGGATGCCAAGGCACGGATTGAGAAAACTGATATACCTGCATTAGAAACGCTGCGTAAGGCGCTAGAAGAAGCATTAGGGATTACGTTTACAGGGGATAAAAAAGATCCCAAGAAGGGAGAGCGGTTTTTTAAGTCCACTATGATTCAAACGCTATTTTATGGCATTTTTTCAGCGTGGGTGTTGTGGCACAAGCAGCAGGAACGGGGGCGGTTTGACTGGCGCGTAGCAGGTTATTATCTGCACGTTCCAATGATTAAAGCCTTGTTTGAGAAGGTCGCAACCCCAACCCATGTTCGCAGACTGGATTTAGAGGAAGTGCTGAACTGGACAGGAGATGCGTTAAATCGGGTTGATCGCACCTCGTTCTTTTCTAAATTTGACGAGGGGCAGGCGGTTCAGTATTTCTATGAACCGTTTTTGAAAGCGTTTGATCCAGAGTTACGCAAGGAATTAGGAGTCTGGTACACGCCGCCGGAAATTGTGCAATACATGGTGGCGCGAGTGGATACGGTGCTGCGGGAAGAGTTGCAGATTGAAGATGGATTAGCCGACCCCAACGTGTATATTCTCGATCCCTGTTGCGGGACGGGTGCTTATTTGGTGGAAGTATTGCGGCGGATTGATGCCAATTTGCAAGATAAAGGTATGGGAGCGCTGGTAGGTTCGCAACTAAAAGCAGCAGCCATGAATCGAGTGTTTGGCTTTGAGATTTTGACGGCTCCATTTGTGGTAGCACACTTACAGTTAGGGTTATTGTTGCAGAATTTAGGTGTACCGTTGAGTGACGAGCAGGAACGAGTAGGGGTGTATTTGACGAATGCGCTCACGGGTTGGGAACCACCGACAGAAGAAGCCAAAACTAAATTTAAACAGCTTGCAATTTCCTATCCTGAACTTGAACAAGAACGTGAAGCAGCAGATGAAGTTAAACAAGGCAAACCAATATTAGTGGTTTTGGGAAATCCACCCTACAACGCTTTTGTGGGAGTTAGTCCAAAAGAGGAGGAAGGATTAGTTGAGCCTTACAAAGAAGGATTGATTAGTGAGTGGGGAATCAAAAAGTTTAATCTTGATGATCTTTATGTGCGGTTTTTTCGGTTAGCTGAACGATGTATTGCTGAAAGGCGCGAAAGGAAAGGGGTAGTTTGTTACATTTCAAACAACTCCTGGGTTGCAGATAAATCTTTTGTCGTTCTGCGTCAGCATCTTCTGAAATCCTTTGATCGCTTCTGGATTGAGAATATGCATGGCGATCGCAGTATTTCGGAATATGCGCCAGATGGTAGAACAAGCGAGACAATTTTTGCAATCCCAGGTTTTTCTGCGGGTATTAAGCAAGGTGTTGTTGTCTCTTTATGGGTTAAGACTGGAAATAAGGAAGAAACGCAACCACTAACTTTGTTTCGAGATGACATCAACGCAGCAAAAGCCGCTGAACGTCGAATACAGCTTTTAGAAACTTTGAATGACAATGAATTTGATTCTCGATATGAAGTTGCTAAACCTGTTAAACATAACTATCTTTCTTTTCTGCCTGGAGATGTTGCCTCGCACTATTTAGAATGGGCTAAATTAACTGAATTATGTGCTGAAGATCCGATTAATGGTCTATTTGAGAAGCGTGGTGGAGCATTAATTGATATCAATCAGGATGCTCTCTCACAAAGAATGGAAATGTTTTATGACCCAAATATTAGTTGGGAAATACTTGAAGCATTAAATACTGGTCTAACTAAAAAAGCCGCTGGATTTGAACCCAAGAAGGTTAGGACTAAGGTACAGAATTCAGAGACCTACAGTTCTGAACGGCTTCATAGGTATGCAGTTCGTCCTTTTGATATACGTTGGTGTTATTACAGTAGTGTCAGCCCTTTATGGAATCGAGCAAGACAAACCTTCTATGCACAGCTATGGAAAGGTAACTCTTTTTTGATGAGTCGTCCTGCGGGTGTAGCAAATCCAGAAGGAGTTCCTTTGTTTTATTCAAAAATTCTTGGGGACAATGATTTTTTGAGAGGTCACGCCTATTATTTTCCACTACGATTACGTTCTACCAGCCTTGGAACATCTGATAAAGCAGTTCGCCAAATGGGAATAGAAGGTCTTGGAAGTGAAGAAGATCTGAAAATAACTGCAAACCTCTCCAATGCTGCTCGTCGCTATTTACTCTCATTGGGCATTAGCGAACCAGACAATGATCCTGAAACTGCCGAATTAGTCTGGATGCACGTTCTAGCAATTGGTTATTCACCTGCCTACCTAGAAGAAAACACTGATGGTATCCGTCAAGATTGGCTCCGAATCCCCTTACCCGACCAGCGAGAAACCCTAATCGCCTCTGCAAACCTTGGTCGTCAAATTGCCGCACTCCTCGATCCAGAAACTCCTGTTGGAGGTGTCACTTCTGGCAAACTTCGTGCTGAACTAAAAGCGATCGCTGTTGTTTCCCGTGTTGGCACTGGCAACCTTAACCCAAATACCGACTTTGCCCTTACCGCAGGTTGGGGATATGCCGGACAAAAGGGTGTCACCATGCCCGGAAAAGGGAAAGCGATTGATCGCCCCTACACACCAGAAGAACAAACTGCGATAGCACAAGTCATTGAGCAACTTGGTACAGCCACCTATGACATTTACCTCAACGACATCGCCTACTGGAAAAACATTCCCGATCGCGTCTGGAACTATAAAATCGGCGGGTATCAGGTCATCAAAAAATGGTTGAGCTATCGAGAGCAGAAATTATTAGGGCGATCACTTAAACCAGAAGAAGTTATTGAAGTAACCCAAATGGCAAGACGCATTGCCGCAATTTTGTTACTAGAACCTGAATTAGATACAAATTATGAAGCAGTGAAACAATCAACTTACCAATGGTCAAATCAAGGAGAAATATCCTTGAAGCCTTGACCCATGACAGACACTTTGAACAAGCTGGTTTTACTGCTCTACTCCGTTAACAGAAAAATCTTCCTCATACCTCAATTTCCCAATCCTCAACCTGCAACCCCTCAATTCGCCCAAACTCTCTTGTATTATGTGTCACCAGCGTCAGATTATTTGCCAGAGCTATTGCGGCAATTTGTAAGTCATAAGCTCCAATGGGTATACCTCTAGTTTCTAGCTGTACCCGGATTACCCCAAAGGTAGTCGCGGCGAGATCGTCAAAAGGAAGTGACACAAATTGTGCCAAGAATGCTTGCTGTAGGGCAAAGTTGCGTTCTGGATTGGCACTTTTCATCGCTCCAAAACAGAGTTCTGACTTGACAATCGAGCATACAGCTATCTCTTGAATAGGAACCGACTCAAGCTTCTGCTTTAAGTTTAAATTTCTGCCTTTTAGATAAATGATGCAGACATTTGTATCAAGAAGATATTTCATTCCAGGCGTTCGCGTTCAGGTTGTTCGTTTTGAGGATGTCTAATAAATGAGTCATCCTGGATGCATCCGTAAAACTGTGAAAGAGGTGCTGCTTTAACCCCTTTTGGTAGTGTCGTTTGATAGACAATGACAACCTCAATATCCGTATTTCTCATGTCAGGTAAATGAACCTTCAAAAGACCATCGCTACCGATATGAGATTTTAGAGTGATGCTCTGCATCGTTCTCCCTCCGTACCTATAAACTGATTCTCTCTCCCAATTCTGGCAAAATTCCCTGCAACTGGGCTATAGCCACTTCCAGTTGTGCCGTACTTTAATACTTTCTATCTTAGTTGGCTCCGTGCGGACAACCTAAAACCCTAATACACCGGAAAACAGGGGGCAATACCTTGGCTTCGTCTACTATTACACCAAACTCAACAGCTATCAACCCATTGAGTGTAATATTGAGCGCGGCGTTGCCATGAGTGTTACTTAATGAGCTGGAAAATTTGAGTAATTTGCTCGGCGTTCCAGGGTCTGAGTTTGTATGGCTTACCAAAGGACGAGGAATGAAAACCGTTTTTGCTGATACAGGCTACTGGATTGCTATTCTGAATACTGCTGATGATCTTCATGTTAAAGCAGCCATTACCAGAAATATTTGGATGAGCAACGACAGCGACTTGATAGGCCAGAAAGGACGGGGTTCGGGTGAAGAACACGCGCTTACGCGCTCAAAGCGGCATCCTCCATCCCATAGCGGGTATTTTTGCCCGTGCGTTTGTCCGGTAGTGACGACAAACGCTGGCTAAACGAACCGACGATGGTGTCGAAAAAACCCCGTTCTTGCAACCGCTCTAGCTCTGTTGGATCTCTCAGATGTCATTACAATACCGAGATTCCCAGTGCTTGAACAAATTCTTGCCAAAATGAGAATTGCTGGGGTTTTGAGTCAGAACGTGTGCGCGTGCAGTACCTCCATCACGTCACAGATATAGGCGATGCCCGAATAATCGTCGAAAAACTGCGCTGCGACCTCATCCGAAATCTTCACGGCCATATCCCGATTGGGGGTGAGTACCTCGAACTTTACATTCGAGAAGGTGTCACCAATGGTGGGTTGTCCCGACGAGCGCACGCCGCGACTGCCTTTACCGCCAGCGGCTACCACCGTATAACCGGTAGCCCCGGCTTCGTCGATGATCTTGGCTACCTTTTTCAGCAGCACCTTTTCCGTGACGATGACGAGCTTGCTGGCTTTCTGGGTCATGTAGGTTACCTCTTGATGCTTTCTGTTACGACAATTCAAGGCAAGACTCTATGGTTTTGCTTTGAACAATATCTTTAAGATTATGCCAAAGATCGGCGAATCCACTACCCTCTGTTGAGAAAGATTGACTCAGATTAGCGGAAGCATTTTATAAAAAACACTTATCCTTTTGGCGCTAGGACTTTTTTGTTGGGCTGTGGGTTCGGTCTTCTACTGGCGGTGGGGTGGTTTAACCTCGCCAGTTACAGTCCGTCCACGACTTATGAGCCGGCAACAACTCCCCCCGAAATGTGGATTGATTAGCTCAGCCATTGCTAGAACAGTGGTGCCCAAGCAACTCCTGTTTTCTGAGAATAAAAGGAAAACTTATGGTTTGAATTGGACATTTCCATGTAGAGCGATCGCAAATTTGTGCGGATTTTAAGATAAACTTAAGCACATAGAGATTCGGGTCTTAATAGATCTTGATCTATAGGAGATGCTGCGGGACAGGTATTCGCGTAACACCTGTACTGCAGGGGTGTAGCGATGCACCCCCGCTTTCTTCAACTTTTAACCAATTTCACTTATCACAATCACCACTCCCCCAGCCAGGGGAGACGGATGGAGGTATTCATGGCAAATTTCTCTCGCATGTCTCGTCGGAACTTCCTGTACACTGCCGGCGCTTCCGCAGCCGGCTCTATTGTAATTCCAAGTAGAAACCAACAGCAACAACCATTTTCCGTTGCTCAAGCGCGATGAATGACCGCTCCCCATCTGAGTGGATACCCGAAAACGCTTTCCCAGATGCATCGCTCGGATTTTACGAACCAATTGCTGGTAAACCATGGCAGCAACAAGCCATTGCCAATGAATCACCACTGATTAGCGCGATCATTTGCGCTCGCCGGAGCGAAACCTTATCTTCCAGCACACGAGGCGCCGGGATGCAGATGCATTCTTAGTGGCGGGTTGACTCGCTGCTCACCCGGATGCGTGGAACCAGCCACCCAGGATTCGAGCCCACGCTTGCCTGCCGTCCTGACCCCTAATATCTGATCAAGGAGGAATTACAAAGTGGATTTCTTGTCCGATTTCTTAATGCGCTTCCTGGCGCAGTTGCAGTCCCCGACACTCGCTTTTCTGATTGGTGGTATAGTCATTGCCGCCCTCGGTAGCAAACTGGAAATTCCAGATGCTATCTATAAGTTCATCGTCTTCATGCTGCTCATAAAAGTCGGCTTGAGCGGCGGCATTGCGATCCGCAATTCCAATCTGTTGGATATGCTGTTGCCCGCGCTGTTCGCCGTGGTAACGGGGATGCTTATCGTGTTCATCGGGCGCTACACGTTGGCCAAGCTGCCGAATGTCAAAACCGTGGATGCCATTGCGACTGCGGGCTTGTTCGGTGCCGTGAGTGGCTCTACCCTCGCCGCTGCCCTGACGGTACTGGAAGCGCAAGGCATGGAATACGAACCCTGGGCCGGCGCACTCTATCCCTTCATGGACATCCCAGCGCTCGTGACTGCGATCGTCGTGGCCAGCATTTATACTAGCAAGAAGCAGGATACCGCAGACGAGTATCTCAGCAAGGAGGAGTCTCTCAGCAAGCAGTCGGTTGCCGCAGGCGAGTATCCCACCACCAGGCAGGAGTATCGCAGCCAGCAGCGCATTACCGCAGGCGGGTATCCCCGCAAGCAGCACGAGCGGGTCAAAATATGGCCCATCGTGAAGGAAAGCCTCGAGGGTCCTGCCCTATCGGCACTGCTGCTCGGCCTCGCTCTAGGCATCCTAACCCAGCCGGAAAGTGTCTTTGAAAGCTTCTATGAGCTCCTCTTCCGGGGCCTGCTTTCGATACTGATGCTGGTAATGGGTATGGAGGCCTGGACAAGGATCGGCGAGCTGCGCAAGGTGGCCCAGTGGTACGCCGTATATGCCTTGGTGGCGCCGCTGCTGCATGGGTTCATAGCCTTCGGTCTCGGCATGATTGCCCACTACGCCACGGGATTCAGTCCTGGCGGCGTCGTGATCCTGTCCGTCATCGCCGCCTCCAGTTCAGACATCTCAGGGCCGCCCACTTTACGAGCCGGTATCCCGTCGGCCAATCCCTCCGCCTACATCGGCGCGTCCACAGCCGTCGGCACGCCGGTTGCGATTGCCTTGGGAATACCGCTCTTCATCGGGCTCGCCCAGGCGCTGATGGGTGGCTGATTCCAGACGGGTCGCGGTCTGCCGGTACTCCCCTGGCCCGGCGACCAACGCGGCGGCTATGTCAAGGTCTGCGTCGTCTCCATTGAACAGACCCCAACTAATTACGAGTAATCTAGTTGTTGGGCATTTTGGAAATTCAAATTACAGATGTTACTCCCCTCCCCTGAACTTTATGACTAATTTGACTTGGCTGGATTTACGCCAAACCAAACTCCCCACCGAAACTTGCCCGGTTCAGCCAGAGTCAGTTTGTTTATTTTGAGTGTCCTTTGTGGTCATTTGTGAGTCGGCTTGTTTACATGACTTAACATTTAACCCCAAAATCTTTAAACTTTATTGCAGTTTTATTACAAAGCGAGAGCAGATTGCCCAGAGCGTGATAGCTTCAATGAGGTGTTGACCAAAAGCACAGCATTCAGGAAAGGAGGACGCTTTGGATTTGTATTCTGCTCAAACCGCCAACGACTTTGTTCATGAAGATATTAGTGAGTACGTGGCTCAGCTCCAGCTACACATGGCGTTACAAGCCCGGAATTTAGTTCCAAACCTGACCAAGGCAGTGGATAGCAGAGAGCAGTTGTTACAGCAAACCCAAGCTACCCTGGAAAAGCTAGCGTCTCGACAGGCAGTTTAGAGACGCTTCTTGCATCACGTCTTGACCCGGAAACTTGGGTTTCAAGCCTCCCCCTGCCATCGGGACTTTTAAAAGCTTCCGGATATACTTTCTTGTGGGTGTATACTAGAAAAGTAGCCTAGCGCGGGGTGGGATTCGTGAGTACCACCAATCGAGGAATCGATATTTATCACGTAAAGTAGACGCTAGTACGTGAGGCGCGAGAAACCTCTTTAAAAACCCATGGACTTAAACGAGTGCCGATACCAGAAAAGTAAAAACATTAGTCAATCAATGGACTAAGAGCAAGCGTACTGTCGGGCGGACAGGAACGTAGGGAAAGAGAGAGAACGGATGGATCAGGCACTTTCACAAAGTACCATTACGCTTGGGGAGCAGGCTCCCTCTGGGGTTATCTAACTTAGACTCGACGCTTAGTAGTTTTCTACGGGCTTTTGGTTTAAGGATTGCCGCAAGGATAGATATTTTGCTTTTCTCGGGTAATTAGCTGCCGCAAGCGTCACCCCTGGAGGCGAGCATCTCAGGTACGCCCCAAAATTTCCTCATCTTCAAGATAGTGACATACTCCAGACAGCGATACAAGTATACGCTGCTGGCTTCTCCCACCTACTACATCTATAACGATCTCTAT